>DASWBF010000210.1:0-3245 GCA_036390735.1 Mycobacterium sp.
CTCGCGCGCCTGCTCGCCGACGCAGGCCTCAAGCTGGCGATCAACGCAAGTCTGAAGGTCGCCGACGTAGGACCGGAACTCGTCGGTGGTCCACCTGTTGACGAACTCGCGGTAGGGCTGCGGCGTGCAGCTTGATGTGCCGCATCCCGGCCAGGCGTCGTAGGCCCACCGGTAGTTTCCAGCGAAAAAACAACGATTACGGCGGGCGGAGCCCCGCCGAAGGTCGTCGTTAATATGCTGACGTTTTAACTGTCGATGTCCGCGGGGGTGAGTTGGGGTGGCAACTCGCGATGTGTTCTCCGAGGAGGAGTTGGCCCGTCTTCGGGGTTTCCCGGAGATCACTCGTGCGGAGCTGATCCGCTACTTCACACTGACCGAGGCAGACGAGACATTCGTACGCCAATTTCGCGGTCCGGCAAACGTTTTGGGCGCATCCGTGCAGCTGTGCACGTTGCCTTGGCTGGGATTTGTACCCGACGACGTCAGGGCTGCTCCGGCGGTTGCGGTCGGTCGGCTAGCGGAGCGGATCCACGTAGCGGCGGGTGAGTTGTCCGGCTATGCGGCGCGGGGACAGACCCGAACCGATCACTTGCACGCGCTCCAGCGATACAGCGGATGGCGCTTAATCGATACTTCGGGGTGGAAGGAACTCGACGAGTTCCTGTTTGCTCGGGCGATGGAGCACGATTCACCGAAACTCCTGTTCGGGCAGGCATGCGAGTACCTGTCCTCGGGACAGGTGGTGCGGCCGGGTGTGGTGCATCTGCTTGAGCATGTCGCCACCGCACGAACCCGGGCGCGGGCAGAGACCTGGACCCGGGTGGCGCACCTGCTCAATGCGGATCGCTGCGCCGATCTGGACGTATTGCTGGCGGTCGACCCCGACTTGGGCAGAACGGCGTTGACCTGGCTGGGTATCGGACCAACGAGCGTGAGCCCGGCCGCAGTGAAGGCCGAGGTGGCCAAGCTGACGTTCCTGCGCCGCCTGGACGCTCACACCATGGATCTGTCGATGCTGCCGACCGAGCGCCGGCGCTTCCTGGCCGGGGTGGGTCGACGGTTGACGGGTCAGGCCCTGTCGCGGCGGGAACCGGAACGTCGTTACCCGATCCTGTTGGCCTTGTTGGCGCAGTCCGCGGTCGACGTGCTCGATGAGGTGCTGCTGTTGTTCGATCAGGCGATCTCCGGCCGCGAGTCGGCCGCGCAGGCAAAGCTGACCGAGCTGCTGGCCGAGCACGCCCGCCGCGGCGAGGACCGCCAGCGAGTGCTCGACGAGATCCTGCAGGTAGTGCTCGATCCCGAGGTCGCCGACGAGGCGGTGGGCTTGTTGCTGCGCGAACGCGTCGGGATGGAGCGGATGCGGGCGGCGTGGGTCGCCCGCGAGCAACCTTTGCCACGGGATCATGGGCACCTCGCTGTGTTGGACGCGTCGATGAGCTACCTGCGCCAGTTCGCCCCGACCGTGCTGGGCGCGGTCCGCTTCGCCGGTGGTCCCGGCACCGAGGACCTGGTCTATGGGGTGTCGGTGTTGAGCGAGCTGTACGCCACCGGGGCGCGCAAGGTGCCGGCGGATGCGCCGACCGGGTTCGTGCCCACCCGGTGGGCCGGCTACCTGACCGCGGCATCGGAGACAGGCGACGTCACCGCCTACCGGCACTATTGGGAGTTGTGCGTGCTGATGGCGCTGCGCGACGGGCTGCGCGCGGGCGACATCTACGTGCCCGGGTCGCGTCGCTACGCCGACCCGATCTCGTTCCTGCTCACCGCCGAGCAGTGGGAACCGCGGCGGGCGGACTTCTGCCGCGTCGTCGGGAAACCGGTGTGTGCAGCCGATGCGTTGGCGCAAGCCGACCAGGAGCTGCACACCGCGCTCGCGGATCTAGACACACAGCTCGCGACCGGCGAGGTCGGCCACGTGCGGCTCGGCGACGACGGGGAGCTGATCATCCCGCGGCTGCCCGCCGAGGACGTGCCTGCCGAGGTCGAGACGCTGCGCGACGAGCTGGCGGCGATGCTGCCCCACCTGCCCATCGCGGCGGCGCTGGTCGAACTCGATGCCCGGACCGGATTCACCGACCATCTGATCCATGCGGGCGGCAAGGTGGCCCGCTCGCCGGAGTTGAAACGCAACCTGCTCTACGTGCTCATCGCCGAATCCACAAACATGGGGTTGGTTGCGATAGCCGAATCCGCTGGCGTGTCCTACGACGTGCTGGCTTGGACCGCCGAATGGTACTTCCGTCCCGAGACGCTGGCTGCGGCGAACGCCGCGATCGTCAACTACCATCACCGGTTGCCGCATGCGCAGGCGTTCGGGGCCGGCACCCTGTCGTCCTCGGACGGGCAGCGGTTCCCGGTGAAGGGCAAATCGATCACCGCTCGGCACCTGTCGCGCTATTTTGCACGCGGCCAAGGCATCTCGACATACAGTCATGTGTCCGATCAACATTCGACGTTCGACACGAAGGTGATCGTGGCCACCGCCCCGGAGAGCCACTATGTGCTCGACGGGGTGCTCGGCAACGACACCGATCTGCCGATCGTGGAGCATGCTACCGATACCCATGGCGCCACCCTGGCGAACTTTGCACTGTTCGATTTGGTCGGCAAACAGCTCTCGCCCCGGATTCGCGACCTCGGCAAGATCACCCTCTACCGCACCGGGACCGCCCAACAGTTCACCGCCCGCTACCCGCTCGCCGGGCCGCTGCTGACCCGGCGCCTGAACACCGAGCTGATCACCGAGCGTTGGGACGACCTGCTGCGCGTCGCCGCGTCGGTGCATGGGGGGCACGCCACCGCCGCGCTAGTGGTCGGCAAACTGTGTTCGTCGAAACGCCGCCAGAACACGCTCACCGCCGCGATCAAGGAATACGGAGCGCTTCGCCGAAGCGTCTACGCCGCTCGCTATCTCGCCGACGAGACCTATCAACGGCGTATCGGCCGCCAGCTAAACAAGGGCGAGAACGTGCACACTCTGAAACGCAACCTCGCCTACGCCAACGAGGGCGCGTTGCAGCGGCGCCACCACGAGCAGCAGACCGAACAGATGTGGTGCCTGACTGTCGTCACCAATGCGATCGTGTGCTGGGCCACGGAATACCACGGCCGCGCCGTGGACATTCTGCGCGGGCAGGGACGCCAGATCGACAGCGAACTGCTCGCCCACATCTGGCCCACTCACCATGCGAACGTGCACTTCTACGGCACGCACACCATCGACATCGACGGCGAACTCGCCAAAC
>DASWBF010000211.1:0-4421 GCA_036390735.1 Mycobacterium sp.
GGCGCTGTCGCCGGCATTGCCGCCGCCTTGTGGAATCGGGAAGATGAATCGGCCGCTCTTTCCCCATTGCCAGATCGCAGAGAAGTCTTCGCGGCTGAGGGGCCGAAAGATGACTTCGGTTCGTGCATCGTTGAGCACGACGTCGAGCCACCCGGCGTACTCGACCCGGTCACCGGGCATCAGGCGCGGCTCATTGTTGACGTGGACCTCCCCTGCATCACCAAGCCTCGCGCGGAGGGCCTTTGCGAGCGGCTGCATCAGCTCCTGCTCAAATTCGTCTGCTTGTTCCTTTCTCATTCCCGCTCCTTCGTCAGCCGGTTGCACAGCATCTAGATCGTGTCACGCGGGAAAGCGCATCGCTGTCATCGGCCTCGGAAACATGGGCAGCGCGCTCGCCGAAGCGCTGCTGTCCAAAGGTCACGATGTCACGGTTTGGAACCGCACTGCGTACAAGACCGAGCCGCTTGTGGCGGCGGGCGCCGTGGTCGGCTGCAGAATCCGGAAGCTGTAGGAGTGAATGGTGCCGACGAACAACCTGCTGAGCAGGTCCAGCGCCGGGTCGCCGAGGCGGTCTTGGACGCGCACTGACAAGGCAAGCCCACGTCATCGTCGACGACGGGGCGCAGGGGCTCGTGCAGCGGCGGATCCGCGGGTCGTGGAGGCCTCTTGATCCTTCTCCGTGCATGCGGGGCTGTCTGTCCCCGGGGTGTCGTCGTCAACTGGTTGGGGCCACGCGGGGTCGGGGAGCGGAGGAGGCCGGGCTACTAGATGCGCCAATGGGGTTGGACGCGATTGATGTCGAGAGCTCGGAGTCCGGGGTACCAGGGGCGATGACAGCGTGGTCAAGGACGGCTTTGATGATGGCCTGCTGACGTTCCAGACCAAGGCCAGGCCATTGGTCGCGCAGGATGCCGCCTGCGCCTGCCAGTTCGTAGACCGCGGTGGTGTCGGGGGCCGCAGCGATCTCGCGGCGGGTCTGGGCAATGCGGGCGGTGATCGGGTCACGGGCAGCGATCCATTCCCGCGCTGTGATCGCGGCACTGTCAACTTGAGCAATCCGAGGGCGATTTTCGCCGGTTCGCCTCCGCGATTCAACAGGTCGCGTGTGACGTATGAGGCTTATGTAGTTAGCAGAACGTCCACACGACCTCAAGTTGACAGTGCCGTGCCGAGACCCTGCACCGCCCTTGCATTGAGGTCCGCCTTTCGGCCGTACAGCGTCGCCAACGCGGGACCTACTTTCCACCCGAAGCCCGGTTCGCCTCCCACGTCTGCCGTATCTGCTGATTGAGGTCGTCGAACTCCCGCGGCGGCGGAATGTCCTGTCGGGCCTGGATCACATCGCCGGCGTGCTGGTCGGCCTGACTCGCGGTGACGGGGCAGCCCGGTGTGGCGACTGCCGCGGCCGACTTCGACGTGACGTCGCGGATCGCTTGCACGCGGATGCGCGCGCCGCGGTGCGGCACCAAGGTGACGTGCTTGACCCTCTGCCGTTCGTCAGCGGCGGTCGTGGTGCGTAACTCCACGCGCCGCAGAACTTCCCGCAGCACCACCCGCATCTCGACCATCGCGAACGTGGCACCCAGGCATCTACGGTTGCCCCCACCGAACGGCAACCACCTCGTCGGGCTCAGCGTGGCGCCGACCATCCGTTCCGGGTCGAACCGATCGGGGTCCGGGTACACCTCAGCGCTCGCGTGCACCAGCCCGATCCCCGGAACGACCATCACCCCTGCCGGCAGCCGATAGCCCGCCAGCTCCACCGGCTTCGTCAGCATCCGCCCCACGTCGAACACCACCGGCCGGATCCGCAACGTCTCCTTGACCACCGCGTCGAGGTACTCATCCCCGGCCGGGTCACCCGCCGCGCTGGCCTCGGCCGCCCGCACCGCGTTGGCCAGCACCGCCGAGTGCCGGGTCAGTCGCTCCAGCGCCCACGACATACCCGTCGCGGTCGTCTCATGGCCGGCGACGAGCAACGTCATCAGCTGATCGCGCAATTCACGGTCGGTCATCGCGCGGCCGTCGTCGTCGGCGGCGCGGACCAGCATCGCCAGCACGTCGGTGCGCTCGGCCAGGTTCGGATCGGCGCGACGCTCGGCGATCTCGGCGTACAGCAGCCGATCGGCTTGCATCATGCGCCGACGCATCCCCCGCCAGGGGCGGCGACGCTGCAGATCCGGGTTCGCGACGGCCAGCGTCTCCCACGGACCCACGTTGAGCAGCTTCGGCATCACCTGGCGCAACGCGGCGAGCCGGGCCGGGTCGCTGGCGCCGATGACCGTCCGCAGAATCACCTCCAGCGTGATCCCCGACATTCGGGGCGCCACCGGGAACTCCGTGCCCACCGGCCAGCCGGCGATATTCCCCGCGGCGATCTCGGCCATCACCGCCGCCTGGCGGGCGACCGCGTCGCGCTGAAACGACGGCAGCATCAGACGGCGCCGATCCCGGTGCACGTCGTCGTCGATCACCAACACCGAACTGTCACCGAGCATCCCGCTCAACATCGAATTCGCTTCGCCGGCATGGAAAATGCTCGGATCACCGGCGAACACCGCCTTGATGTCGGCGGGATCGGCCAGATACACCCATCTGCCCATCGATGCGATCCGCAGCGTGAACACACTGCCGTAGCGGCGTCGACACGCCGCCACAAAACGCGGCCAGTAGCGCAGCATCAGTGCCGCCTGGACCCACGGAGGCAGCGCAGGACCGGGAGGCAACGGGGTCTCGCTCATCACCCGAGCCTACGAGCGACAGCGGCGCGAGCGTCGGACGGCCGCCAGCCGAAGTCGTTCAGTCGTCTGCGGTCCAGCGCCGTTCGGTGGCGGCCGCCCGGGCGCTCGCTTCTCTGTCTTGGGTGCTGATCATCAGTAGGTCGTCGACCGTCGCGGCGTTGTTCGGGGCCGCCGCGACCATCAGTGTGTCGTGTGCAAGGTCCGCATCCATCTGATGGGGAACCACCAGCAGGACGACCTTCTTGCGGTTGATTCCGTGTACTTCGACGGTGCCGGGCGGTTGCAGGCGAGATCCCTCGAGTAGGACCTCCCGACCGCCAGTGAGAAGCTTTTCTGGTGCATTCACCCATTCAGCGGGGTTGTACATCACCCGAGTGACGGCCTCCAGGCGCACCGATAGCACCGCCAACAGATCTGGCAGTTCCTTCGGAAGGTCGTCACTGTGGGGCCACCACGCCCCATCGACATCACCGGTTGCGGGCGCCTTCGGCTTCAATCGCAGCCGCGGCGTGTTCTCGGGTCCTGCTTGGCGCCGGCCGGTGACGGCGCCGCCGTTTTGTTGTGTCATCCGACAATCCCGTCTTGGCCGCGTACGGCCCAATCAATCATATCGGCGACGACACAATATCAGATGGTCGCGTGCGACGTACCGCCGATGCCGCTGACCCTACTCGCATTGCATCCCGGACACCCTTGAAAGCAACCGTTGCGCGACATGCGCCTGGTGCGACCCGTCATCAATGTGGTGAAAGTCGTTGCACGTCAGCACTGTTCGGCATTCGGCACCTGGACGGCCGCGCGAGCCCTATCCGATCGACACCAGCTGGTCGATCGAGTCCCTGGGCAGGTCACCATCGACGATCGCCGTCACCGTCAACTTGTTCAGCGTGATCGCACCCTTGTGGTTGTCCAGGAAGGCGATGTCGGCAGCATCGCGTCCGGTGGCGATGCGCACCAAGGTCTGTCGCGGCGCCAACAGGGTCCCGTCGACCACCCGCCATTGCCCGTCGACGAACGCCTCGGCGACGGCATGGAAGTCCATCGGGTACAGACCCGGCGCGTACACCGAAACCACCCGGGCCGGCACATTGACGGCCCTTAGCAGCGCCACCACCAGGTGCGCGAAGTCGCGGCACACCCCGGCGCCGGCGAGCATGGTGTCGACGGCTCCATCGATCGGGTCGCTGGATCCTGGCACGTAGTTCAGCCGGGTGCCCACCCACGAGGACACCTTCTCCAACAACGTCGTCGAATCGATGTAGTTACCGAATTCGGTTGCGGCGAATCCGTAGAACTTGTCGGCTTCCGCGTAGCGGCTGGGACGCAGGTACATGGACAGGTCGTATTCGGTCACCGGCGCCGGGTCGTTCCGGCCGAAGATCGTCGCGGCATAGTCGACCTTCAAGGTGCCCACCGGAGCCTCGAGCTTGTGGATGCGGTTACCGTGCACACCGCTGATCTCCAAGGGCTGAACGAGATTTCCGTCCATCACGAACGACAACGACTCCGACATCTCAGTCTTCGGATGCGGCGCGACCGCAATCTGGAACTCCAACGTCGTGGGCGCGGTGATCTCGACTTCGAGCTCTGCGCTCACGTCTCGCCTCATAGCGCCGATGATAAGGGCCAGCGACCAAAACCACGAAGTGTGCGACCCTCGCGACCGCTGGTCAGCGACTC
>DASWBF010000212.1:0-3754 GCA_036390735.1 Mycobacterium sp.
CATGGCGCTCGCGGCCGAGCAGGCCGCTGCGGCCGGTGAGCCGTTGGCGGTCGCATTGGACGGCAAGAGCCTACGCGGTGCACGCCGCGCCGGAGCCGCGGCCGCGCATCTGGTGTCGGTGTTCGCCCACCGCGCCCGGCTGGTGCTCGGGCAGCTCGCAGTGGCCGAGAAGAGCAACGAAATCCCCTGCGTGCGAAAGATTCTCCACCCCGTCCGGCAGGTGCGGCTGCTGGTCACGGTGGACGTCTTATGTCGATATCGACATAATGCGTCTTATGCCGAGGTGGCTGTTATGCCGATATGGCGGTGATTGCGCTGGTCCGGGCGGTGCTCGGGGTGTTGATATCGGCATAATAATCGGGGTCGATCGGGCCTACTTCTCCTGTCGGTAGTGAGAGGAGAAGGTTATGAGGGATCCATCTCGGGTCCGGGTCGGTGGCCCGCTGCGTCGTTATGCGGGGGGATTTCGCGAAGAGCTTGAGGGGCAGGGGTATTCACCGTCGACGGTGGTGCTGCACCTGCAGCTGATGGGGCATTTGAGCGGCTGGCTTGCCGGCGAGGGTCTCAGCGGTGCTGCGCTGACCGGGGCGCAGGTGGACCGCTACCTGGCTGGACGGCGCAGCGCGGGCTTGGCCTGTCACCGCACCAGACGGTCGTTGCTGCCGCTGCTGGGGTATCTGGGTGGGTTGGGTGTGTTGTCTGCGCCGGCGGTGTCTGAGCCGGTGCCGGAAGTCTTGGCGGGCTACGCCGATTACTTGCGTTACGAACGGGGGCTTGCCGATTCGACGATCCGACGCAATGTCGAGTTGGTCGAGCCGTTGGTGGCGACGCTGGCCAGCGGCGGCGAGTTCGGGTGGGAGCGGCTGGATGGGGCTGCGGTGAGCGCGTTCGTCGTCGCGCACTGCCGTGGCCGTGCGGATGGCGGCGGATCGCCCGCGCGGATGTTCACCGCGTTGCGGTCGCTGCTGCGGTTCGTGCACCTGGCTGGATTGGTCGGCACACCGCTGGTCGATGCGGTGCCGTCGGTACCGTGCCGGCGGCTGGCGGGGCTGCCCAAGGCGCTGTCGGTCGAGCAGGTCGCAGCCCTGTTGGGTTCGTGTGACACGGGCACGATGGTGGGGCGTCGGGACCGGGCGATCATCACGATGTTGGCCCGGCTCGGGCTACGCGCCGGCGAGGTCGCCGCCCTGCGGCTCGACGACATCGACTGGCGCAACGGTGAAATCACCTTGCGGGGCAAGGGAAACCGATCCGAGCGGCTGCCGCTGCCGGTCGATGTCGGGCGCGCGGTCGTGGCGTATCTGACCGCTGAGCGCCCCGCCACGACGACTCATCGCGAACTGTTCGGCAGGGTGAGGGCTCCGCACGGACCGTTGACCCGGCTTGCGGTCACCCAACTGGTGGCCCGCGCCGCGGGCCGCGCGGGATTGGCGCCGGTCTACGCGCACCGGCTGCGGCACACTGCGGCCACCGAGATGCTGCGCCGTGGCGGATCGTTGACCGAGATCGGGCAGGTGCTGCGGCACCGTCGGGCGTTGACCACCGCGGTCTACGCCAAGGTCGACATCGAGGCGCTGCGCCTGCTGGCCCGCCCCTGGCCGGGAGGTGTGGCATGAGCACGCCAGCAGACCTCGAGCAGGCGCTGGCCGACTATCTGCAGGTCCGCCGCGCGTCTGGGGCCGGGTTGGCTCGGGCGGAGAAGCTGTTGCGCCAGTACCTGTCGCACCTCAGCGAACACGGCACGGACCGGATCACAGTCGCCGATGCGGCGGCGTGGGCAACGCTGCCGGCTGCCGCGGATCCGCGGTGGTGGGCGTATCGACTGTCTGTGGCAAGGGGTTTCGCCGCCTGGCTGCACACTTTCGACGAGTCGGTGCAGGTGCCGCCGGCGGGGTTGATCCGCAGCGGGCCGCGCCGCAGCACCCCGTATCTGTACTCCGACGACGAGATCGTCGCACTGCTGGATGCGGCGGGCCGGCTGCGGCATCCGTTGAAGTCCGCGACCTACCAGACGCTGCTGGGTCTGCTGGCGGTCACCGGCATGCGGGTCGGCGAGGCGATCGGCCTGGACCGCGCCGATTTCGACGCCGCGCAGGGGCTGTTGACCGTGCGTGCAGGCAAGTTCGGCAAGGCCCGACTGCTCCCGCTGCAGCCGAGCACGGTGACCGCGGTCAACGGCTATCTACGGGACCGAGATCGGCTCTGCCCCGTCGTCGCCAGCGACGCGTTGCTCGTGTCGGTCTACGGAAACCGGTTGCGCTACAACACCGTCTGGCGTGTGGTGCACAAACTTCTCACCGATGCCGGGCTCACCGCCGGGTCGCCATCGCGGCGACGGATTCATGACCTGAGGCATAGCTTCGCGGTGGCGACGCTGTCGGACTGGTACGCCCACGGCGCCGACGTGGCCGAGCTGCTGCCGCGATTATCGACCTATCTCGGACACACCGACCCTGCCCACACCTACTGGTACCTGTCCGCGGCGCCGCAGCTGCTGACACCGGCCGTGCGGCGACTCGACACCCCGCAGCGAGGTCGACGATGACCGCGCTCGCACCGACCCTGCAGGCATTCTTCACCGACCGGTTGATCCGGCAACGCCGGGTCAGCAGCCACACCGTCGCGGCCTACCGGGACACCTTCAAGCTGCTGCTGGGCTTCGCCGAACGCCGTACCGGAGCCACGCCGACCCGGCTCGACATCGCCGATCTGGATGCGCCACTGATCGGGGAGTTCCTTGACCACCTCCAGCGGGACCGGGGCAACAGCGTGGGCACCCGCAACGCCCGACTGGCCGCCGTGCACTCGCTGTTCCGCTACGCGGCCACAGTGCATCCCGAACACGCCGCGACGATCCAACGCGTGCTGGCGATCCCACCCAAACGCGGCGACCAGCCGGTGATCACCTACCTCACCGACACCGAAGCCGAGGCGCTGCTGGCCGCGCCCGATCAGCGCACCTGGACCGGCCGACGCGACCACGCCCTGCTGGCACTGGCCATCCAGACCGGACTGCGGGTCGGCGAGTTGACCGCACTCACCCGCACCGACGTGCACCTGGGCCGAGCAGCCCACGTCGGCTGCCGCGGTAAGGGCCGCAAGCATCGCATCACCCCGCTCACCGGCGAAGTCCAAAGAACCCTGCAAGCCTGGCTCGCCGAGAACCCGGGCCAACCGGCCGACCCGCTGTTCTTGAGCCGCCGCGGCGGCCCGCTGAGCTCCGACGCAGTCACACAACGCCTCGCCACCCACACCGCGACAGCCGCGCGTTACTGCCCAACCCTCGCCGGAAAAACGGTCACACCGCACGTTCTACGGCACACCGCGGCGATGCGTCTCCTGCACGCCGGGGTCGACACCACCGTGATAGCGCTGTGGTTGGGACACGAAAAAGTTTCCACCACACAGATTTACGTGCACGCCGACCTCGCGCTCAAAGAACAGGCCCTCGCCCGAACCACCCCGCTCAACACCCAAGCAGGCCGCTACCAGCCACCGGATCGGCTCCTCGCCTTCCTCGAAGCGCTCTGATTATGCCGATACCAACACCCCGAGCACCGCCCGGACCAGCGCAATCACCGCCATATCGGCATAACAGCCACCTCGGCATAAGACGCGATGCACACCCAGACCGCGACCGCGACACTGATCTGCGGCACCCTGAAATCGCACTACCTAATGGTCGTCAAGTCAAACCAGGCCAAGCTGCTGGCCCGGATCACCGCACTCCCGTGGGTCGAGGTCCCGGTTGTCT
>DASWBF010000213.1:0-5454 GCA_036390735.1 Mycobacterium sp.
AATTCGAAACAGAACAGACCCGGCTCTGAAACCGGGTTACTCAGTAACGGGATCTCGCCAGCCAATCGGCCGTCAAGCTGGCCAGACACAGACCAGTCGCGAGTTCGGACAGTGCTGACGTTCATGCGGACGGCCCATAGATGGCGTCGGCGGCCACTGCGGCGACGCCCAGTTCGGCCGCAACCGCAGCGATCGCTTGCTGCGCGATGCTGAGGTCCACCTGGCGGTCGGGGGTGAAGTACGGGCCGACGTAGCGTTCGTAGTACTGCTGCGCTTCATCGCGGGTGAGTCGGTCGAGGAACCGGGCGATGTAGTCGACGGCCAGGCTGGGTTGTTCGGCAAGGGTCCGCAGCGCCCGCTGGTTGGCCCGTACCAGCGCTTGCAGGGCGGGGCTGTCCAGTGGGATATGGACGGGGTCCACGGCGACGCCCACGGTGGGGATCTGGAAGTGATCGCCGACCCAGGCCAGCAGGTGGAACCCTTCTTCCGCGGCGACCTGTTCGGGTGAGAGCGTGCTGCCTACGTAGGCGGCGTCGATGGAGCCGTCCCGAAGGTGTCGCAGGTCCATTTGATAGTCGCCGGGATGCCGCTCGAGACATTTCAGGTCGTGGTCGGGGTCCAGGCCGTGCTTACGCAGCACGATCCGGGCGAAGCAGGCCGGGGGCGTGTGAGCGGCGTGGACGGCCAGGCGCCGCCCGCGAAGATCGGCCATGGATGTCACATCGGCGCTGCCGAGAAACCAGAACAGCGGACGATCGGTGTTGACGCTGGGCGCTGTCCAACTGATGCCGTCGGTCAGCCGCGACTGCAGGGCCCGACCCAGACCGATCATCGCACCGCGGCGCAGACGCTCGGCTTTCCAGCCGACCCCGTCGCGGATGGCGACGTGGACACCTTCATCCTCGTAATAGCCTTCCTGGTCGGCGATATGGGCGACCAGCTCCTCGTGGAGACCGCGCCCGACATAGGCCAGATCGATCGTCTGCACAGCCAAAACCCCCTTCCCCAATCTGGTGACTTCCCTAGCCGTGGAACATGGTTTCAATCCATCGCAAGGCCGCCGTTGACCTCGAGGTAATGGCCGGTGGTGAAACCGGAATCCTCACTGGCCAAGAACGCCACCGTCGCGGCCACCTCGGTGGGGCGCACCAGGCGCCCCATCGGGTTGGTGGCGCCGAGTTGACCCACCTGTCCGGCCGCTAACTGCTCGCTGACCTTTGTTTCGGCCACCGTGGCGGGCGCGACGAGGTTTGCGGTGATCCCATGTGGTGCCAGCTCGAGTGCGACGTACCGGACAAACTGGTCCAGCGCCGCCTTGGCGGTGCCCAGCGTGATCATGCCCTCGCGCGGGCGGCGGGACAACCCCGTGCTGAGATAGACCAGTCGGCCGTAACCGCGGGAAATCATCCCCGGCACAACGGCTTTGGTGATCAGGAAGGCGGCATGCAGCTCTCGGTCCAGCTTGCCGCCGAGCTGCTCCCAGCGCAGATCGGCGAACGAGGTGACATCAAATGGGATCAATGCGTTGTGCACGAGCACGTCGACCCGGCCCCACCGCCGTTGGGTTTCATCGACCATTGCGGCGACATCGTCGGGTGCGGTGACATCGGCTCGAATCGCCACCGCCTCACCGCCAGCCGTGGTCGCGGCCCGGACCACCTCGTCTGCTTGCTCGGCACTGGAGCGGTAGTTGACAACCACCCGAAACCCCTGCTCGGCGAGGACCAGTGCGGTCGCCGCACCGATTCCCCGACTGGCTCCGGTGATCACTGCAACACGACCCATCAGCGTTGCCTCCGTCTGTATCTACCGTCTGGGTAGCTTGCCGAATGTGATAGTTCCCTGACGCCAAACGCAGGGACGATCTCGACGTCATCGAACGCCGAAAATTCCTGACAAGCTGTCAAGACGACGTGTGCTGGCGGGGGCCTAACGCTACGCCTGCGATACACCTCGGTAAACGACACTTGCGATACACCTCGGTAAACGGTGGCACCGATTACGTGCAGGACGTTTAGAACTTCAGGCTGACAGGGACCACGATCACGATCGCACCATCGATCCAGGCTCCGGTTGCTCGCGGCCACAGCGGCGCCGGCCCGGTTACGGCACCAACGGCAGGCGCCACGCCGGCGTCCCGGGGTCGAGAAACCAGAGCCGTATCGCTGTCAGTCCGTGCAGCGTGAGCTTTCCAAGGTGGGGCCGCTACCGAAGCCGAACAAGCTGGACTGGACGGACAAGGACGGCACCTGATTCGC
Source organism: Mycobacterium sp. (assembly GCA_036390735.1). GTDB lineage: Bacteria > Actinomycetota > Actinomycetes > Mycobacteriales > Mycobacteriaceae > Mycobacterium. The sequence continues at coordinate 2,259 of DASWBF010000213.1, forward strand.
CGCGAGTGGCCGGTGGCGCTACCGCGTCACCGAAAGCGACAAGGGCTGGTTCGCCGAGCAGGCCACCGGATCGTGGACCCCGCTGCACAGCGACCCACAGGACGTCGACACCGCCAAGCGCATCGCTGAGACGGTCGACGGCGGGGCGCACTGGATCGGGTGGGCCAAGTACCGCACCCGTGGGCGGAGATCGAAAAGACCGCGAAGGAAGGAGGCGATCGCCGGGATTACCGGGCGCGCCGAGCAGATCCTCGGCGTCGTCGGCCTCGCCGATCGAGGCACCGTCGCTCACATCAATATCGTGTCATCGCGTCCGGCTTTACACCGTGATATCGGCCTTCCCACTAATTCCGGCGGCGTAAGTTCGGCTGCGTGCCGTCGAAGACACCCAAGCCACCCGTCGATCCCGTCCGCTGGCAGCCTCCGCCAGTCGACCCGCTGCCGGATTTCGGACCGGCTGACCTCACCGTCGTCCCCGTTCCGGGCAACGCGCCGGAGGACGTGGTGGTCGACGCGGCCGGAAATATTTGGACCGGCGTCGATGACGGGCGCATCGTGCGGATCTCCCCCGACGGTCAGCCCACAGTGGTCGGCGAAACAGGCGGCAGGCCGCTGGGACTGGCCGTTGCCCGCGACGGCCGGCTGCTGGTGTGCGACAGCCCACGCGGCCTGCTGGCGATGGACACCGACAGCGGCAAGTTCGAGACACTCGTTGAGGAGGTCGACGGCCGGCACCTGCAGTTCTGCTCGAATGTGACCGAAACACCTGACGGCACAATCTATTTCACCGAGTCGACGAGTGCATTCACCTATCCGCACTTCAAGGGCGCGATCATGGAGGCCCGTCCCCGCGGCAGCCTGTTTCGTCGCGACGCCGACGGCACGGTGCTCACCGTTGTGCCCGGCCTGTACTTCGCCAACGGCGTCACGCAGACCGCGGACGGGTCGGCACTGGTGTTCGCCGAGACGCAAGGCCGCCGACTGTCGAAGTATTGGTTGACCGGCCCGCAGGCGGGAGCCGTGACCACGCTGGTGGCCAACCTGCCCGGCTATCCCGACAACATCTCCACCGGCGCCGACGGCCGCATCTGGGTGGCACTTGTCTCCCCCGTCAACGCCGCCGTGGAGTGGCTGGCCCCGCGCGCGCCGGCATTGCGCAAGCTGCTGTGGAAGCTGCCCGACCGGTTGCAGCCGCAGATCAAGCCCGAGGTGTGGGCCGTCGCATTCGATCCCGACAGCGGCGAGGCGATCGCGGGCCTGCACAGCAAGCACCCGTCGTTCGGCATGGTCACCGGCCTGGTCGAAAGCGACGGAAAGCTGTGGATGGGCTGCATCGGCGCGCCCGCCGTCGCGTATTGCGCGATCCCGCCGAGATCCGACTGATGACACGCGACCGGCTGCGGCGCACCAACGACGGCTACTACGGCGACGGCTACTGGCTGATCGACAACCGCACCAACGGCCTGGTCCTCGGTGAGCAGATCGCCCGCGGTGTCAACATCGGCTACCACCTCGATGCCGTCGAGGAGTGGCTGCGCGACATGGCCCAAGGCCGGTCCTCTCACGTCTCGCCTGCCGGATTCGTGTCGGTGCCCTGGTGTAACGACATTCGGAACGCTGGCCAGGTGCGGCGTCGTCGGCCATGCGGCACGGATGATGGTTCGCCCCGGACAGGTTGCTAGAGCACGTTCTTCCATCACTGTGACGTGTCGATCGCTAGTGTCGAATGGTATTGCAGCCCAAATGATTTCATGGAAAATGGAAATTGTCCATCATTCTGCGGAACACGTGAGGATGTGGCGACGCGCACGGACGGCGATAACAACGGCGGTGCCCCGGGCGTTGGCGGTTCGGGCCACGCCGGCACCGCGTGACGCGGCTCGGGGAGGCACTGTCACGCTAAATCGTCACGTGACGAAGAAGGGTGGCCCCGGGGGATATGAGCCCACCCAAGGGGAGAGGCCTTTTCTAATCGGCCGGCATGTCATGGTCGGCATTGTCGACTCGGCGGGTTAGCGGCAGACGTTCGGGAGACAAGACGAGTGCTAGTCGCCAACGCTTGGGAGTTGCTGGTCGCGTGCCGGATTCCGCTCAACCGCTCGTCGCTGATCCCGAAGTGATGCGCGATTTCGTGGAGCACGACGTGTCTGACCTCGCGGCGTAGACGATCGGCATCGCCGGCGGCGAGTCGCGTGATCGGCCCGCCGAAGATGCTGATCGTGTCGGGAAGCACTCCGCTGTACGTGCTGCTCCTTCGCGGCAGCGGTACGCCGCGGTACAGGCCGAGCAGCGGCTGCCGGTCGGGAGGCTCGTCCTCGACGACGATCTCGACGTTGCTCATCGCCGCATGGAGATCGGCCGGCAGGGAGCTCAGCGCGTCGTCAATCGCCTCTTCGAACGGATCATTGAGACCCGGCCCCGAACGCGCATCCATCTCCGCAATGGTGCCAGAATCGGTGCTGGGATAGAGACGGCTCCTTCTTGGGGGCTTTGTGGCGTCGCGGTACCGTGTCACGGTGAGCGGCCAGCAGCACTGGCCGGCCTGGGCCACCGAACCCGTCGATCTCCTCGCCGCCAACCCCGCCTCACCACGCGGTGGCCATCCGCTACCTGCGAACCATCCGCCCGCGGCCTCCGCCGCCACAAAACGCGGCACCGGTAACCCATCGCGTAGAACTGCTTCACGGTTCGGGTCGGCTGCACCTGCGTGCACAACGCAATTGGCTGTTGCGCTATGTGGCGTGCCCCGGGAAATTCTGGGCGCCCTTGGCGCCCAACAGATTCGGAGCGCCTACGGCGCATGGGACCCTGACAGAACTGCCTTTCTGGCCTCCGATGGTAGCCGGATGTCCGTCTCGCGCTAGGCCACCGGCTGCGCTGCGCTTGGCCTTCGGCTCGAAAACTTCCCGGCCGCTCGCTGCGCTCGCGGGCGGAAACTTTTCGCCCAGGACCTAGCCGCTCACTCGGCCATTACCCGGCTCCATCTCCAGTGCCGGAAAGGCAAAAGAACGGGCGGCCACCCGGTCGCCCCCTTCACCCAGAAAGGTCAACCATGACTGACACAACCACTACCACGCCCGCCGCCGAGGAGGCCGTCGCGCTCGGCGAGCTGTCCCATATCGATCCGAACGGGTTGGAGGTCGGCGAAAATGTCCGTGAATACGCCAACCTCGACAAGTCGTTCCTCGACAGCATC
>DASWBF010000214.1:0-3592 GCA_036390735.1 Mycobacterium sp.
GAATGGGGTTACGGTGCAGGGGATTTCGAAGATCCAGAAGTGCAGCGCCCGCTTGCCCAGGTCCCGACGGTGTCCGCGCTGCGCGAGGTGCTCGGTGTCTGACCACCTGCACGTCACGTTTGTGTGCACCGGCAACATCTGCCGGTCGCCCATGGCGGAGAAGATGTTCGCCCATCAGCTGCGCGAACGAGGCCTGCACGAACACGTCCGGGTGACGAGCGCGGGCACCGGTGACTGGCACGTCGGAAGCGAGGCCGACACGCGTGCGAGTCGCGTACTGCGTGCGCACGGCTACCCCACCGCGCATTGTGCGGCGCAGCTGGACGACGACCACCTGGCCGCGGATCTCGTTGTCGCGTTGGGCCGCAACCACGCCCGAATGCTTGCCCACCTGGGTGTGCCGGGCGAACGAGTCAGGCTGCTGCGGTCGTTCGACCCGCGGTCCGGCGCGCACGCACTCGATGTCGAGGACCCGTACTACGGCGCGCACGCCGATTTCCAGGAGACGTTCGACGTGATCGAGGCGTCGCTGCCCGGCCTGCACGACTGGGTCGACGAGCAGCTTGCCGCCCGCGGTCTGGTCGACTGATGCGGCGCTGGGGCTTCGTGTTCCGGCCGGGCTGGCTGGCGCTGGCGCTGGTGGTCGCGGCGTTCGCCTACCTGTGCTTTACCGTGTTGGCGCCGTGGCAGCTCGGCAAGAACAGCAAGACGTCTCGCGAGAACGACCAGATCGCAGCATCATTGACGTCCGATCCAGTGCCGGTGACTTCGCTTCTACCGCAGGCTGATTCGGCGCAGTGGCGAAGGGTCACCGCGACCGGTCACTACGCCGGCGCAACGGTTTTGGCACGGCTGCGGGTCGTCGACGGGCAGCCGGCGTTCGAGGTGCTGACGCCGTTCGCCGTAGAGGGCGGACCGACCGTCCTCGTCAACCGCGGATATGTCCGACCGCTGGAAGCATCGCAGGTCCCCCCGATCCCGCCTGCGCCGTCGACGCCAGTGACCATCACGGCTCGGCTGCGGGATTCGGAGCAGAACGCGGACAAGGCGCCGATCACCGAAGCCGGTATGCCGCAGGTGTATTCGATCAACACCCAGCAGGTCGGCGAACTCACCGGAACTCCATTGGCGGCCCCTTACCTGCAACTCGTGGAGGACCAGCCGGGCGGTCTGGGGGTGCTGCCGCTGCCGCATCTCGACGCGGGCCCGTTTCTGTCGTACGGAATCCAGTGGATCGCGTTCGGAATCCTCGCGCCGATCGGCTTGGGCTACTTCATCTATGTGGAGATCAGGCAGCGCCGCCGGGAGAGCACCGCGAAGGAGCCGGCGGCGTCGGTGACCACCGAGGAGAAGCTCGCCGACCGCTACGGCCGCAGGCGCTGACGGGCCTGTTCGATTTCGTCGTAGGCATACGTCGCCATCGCGGCGGTGGTCATCGCCTCGCCCTCGCGGGCGAGCGATTCGTAGGTCTCGTCGCCGAGGACTTCGCGCAGCTGGGCGATCGCGGTGTTGATCTCGGGGATCCACGCTGCGGTGAGGGGATCGAACGCAAAACCGGCGATGGTGGCCGCCGGCTCATAACATCCGAGCCGATCCAGACACGCGGCGAGGGCAGCCAGAGCGGCACGCATATTGACGGTGTTGCCCGCGTCGTGGTAGTTGCCGATGGCCACAGCGGAGTATTCGAGCGCGGCCAGCGGGTCGCCGTGTTCGGCCTCGAGCCGGGCCAGGCAGGCCGCCAGGTGGGTCTCCATGTCGCGGTTGCCGCTGTCCTGGGCGATCACCAGGCCCCGGCGCAGAGCGTCACGCGCACGGACGGGATCGGCATCGCCGTAGGCGAACCCGTATGCCATCAGCGCGAACGAGATCGCAAAGGGGTTGCGGGTGGCCTCGGCGGCTTCGATCAGACCGGTCGCAGCGGCCATCGCCTCGTCAGCGCAACCGGCGATCATCAATGTCATGACCAGGCAGGCCCTGGTGAGGGTATGGGTGTCGCGACCGCGTGCGAGTTGGGCGCGGTACCACTCGACCGACCGTTCGGGCTGGCCGATGAACTGGTATGCGCTGCCGAGCAAGCCCTGGATCCCGTAGGGCACCTCGTCGCAGTCATTGCCGATAACCATCTGGCCGACGTCGCTGTAGCCGACAGCGGCCTCGGGCCGTCCGGAAATAAAGCACTGGGACGCCATCACATACAGGGTTGCGAGCCGGGGATGGTCGACGGCGCGGGCGGGGTCGATCAGCTCTTCGGCCCAGGCTATCGGCTCGTACTGGTCGACCCACAGGCCGAGGATCGTCGCGTAGGTTGCGATGGGGGCGGCGACGTCGAGATCGCCGTGGTCGGCGGCCCAGCGGAACGCCGTCCGCAAGTTGGCCAGCTCGGCGGTGAACCAGTCGTAGGCCTCACGTTGGCGGGGGCTGTCCCACAGGGCTAGGACGTTGGTTTCGCGTCCGGCGAAGTAGCGGGCATGGGCCGCACGCGCATCGCTCGCCTCACCGCCGGCGACGAGTTGCTCCTCGGCGAACTGTCGGATCGTCTCGAGCATCGAAAACCGGGTCCGCCCCGAGGACCGGTCAGCGACCAACAGCGACTTGCGCACTAGGGCGTCCAGCAGATCCAAGGCGGCGAAGTCGTCCTCGGATCCTGCTACTGCACAGGCACTTTCGAGATCAAATCCGCTGGCGAACACCGAACACCTTGCCAGCAAATACTTTTCGGCGTCCCCGAGGAGATCGTAGGACCACTGCACCGCGTGGCGCAGCGTGTGGTGGCGCGCCAGTCCGCGTCGTGACCCGACCAGCAGCCGGAATCGCTGATCCAGGCGATCCCGCACCTCGCATGCCGTCATCGACGCCATCCGTGAGGCCGCCAGCTCGATCGCCAACGGGATGCCGTCGAGGCGCCGGCAGATCTCGATGACCGCGCCCGCCTCGGCAGCGTCGGCAATCTCAAAACGTGGCGCCACATTGCGGGCGCGTTCGACGAACAATTCCACCGCCGCGGAGCCGATGTCGAGCGACGGCACCGGCCACAACTGCTCGTCGCCAATTCCCAATCCTTCGCGGCTCGTCGCCACGATCCGCACGGTCGACGATTGCGCGAGGATGGCCTCGACCAAATCGGCCGCCGCGTCGAGGACGTGCTCGCAGTTGTCGAACACCAACAACCGGACCCGGCCCTCCAGCGCGGCGGCCACACTGTCGCTCACGCGCTTCCCCGGCTGTTGGGTGACGCCCAGCACCGCGGCCACCGCGTCGGGCACCGCCGCCGGATCGCTGACGGCGGCCAGTTCGAACAACCAGACGCCATCGGGGAATTCATCGGCCAGCCGCGCCGCAACCTCGGTCGCCAGGCGGGTCTTGCCGACCCCGCCCACCCCGATCAACGTCACCAACCGATGCGCCCGCACCGCCGCTTGGATCTCGGCGACCTCAGACTCGCGCCCGATAAAACTGGTGGTCTGAGGCCGCAGGTTCCCCGGACTCGCATCCAGTGCCTGCAACGCAGGAAAGTCCGTCCGTAGGCCCAGCGCGTGGACCTGGAAAACCCCTATCGGGGTGGGCAGGTCGCGCAACCGGCGCGGTCCCAGAT
>DASWBF010000215.1:0-8113 GCA_036390735.1 Mycobacterium sp.
CGTCGCCGCCGCTTTCGTCGTCTTCTCCTGCGTGATCTCCGGCGCCGCGGCCTTCCTCGACGTGGCGGGGCGGGTGGTTGGCTTCTTCGTCGCCGCCGCTTTCGTCTTCTTCTCCTTCGCTGCCATACCGGTGCTCCTCCTCGTTTCGCGAATCGAGTCTCGGGCTCGTCGCGTATACGTTAGCCGAACAGCGGCACGACACCGCCTCGCTGCGGTCGGCGGTTCTGGCAGATGGTTGACCTCGGCGACGTCCTCCTCCGGGCACTGTCAACTTGAGCAGTCCGAGGGCGATTTTCGCCGGTTCGCCTCCGCGATTCACCAGGTCGCGTGTGACGTATGAGGCTTATGCGGTTAGCAGAACGTCCACACGACCTCAAGTTGACAGTGCCCGCAAGTTCGGTCGGCCCGCCAAGCTCAACGCCGACCAAGCCGCGCTGGCCCGGCGGATGGAGGAAAACGGCGAGACCGCCGCGACCAACTGTTGGACGCTCGGGATCGGCCGAACCACCCTGTACCGATATCTGGCCGAGAGTGGCGAGGACTGACCAAACTCCCGATGCCTAGTTCGTCGATTCGTGAACTGAGCGCGCTAGGGTGTCGGCGGCAGTGGCTCGGCGGGCAGCGGCGGCTGAGGACCGGCCGAGACCCCCGGCGGCGGCACCGCGTTAGCATCCAGCGGGCGCTGCGCCAACAGCGGGAGTGCGTCAGACAAGCTGATGCCTTCGGTGTGGATCGCGTCCCAAAGCTCCCGCAGACGAAACAGGCGCGGGACTTGCGACCGGCCAACCGCAGCATCGGTGGTGGTCCCGGGAGGCAGGTTTTCCGGGCTCATCAGGTGCGGCACCCCGGTGGGTGTCACCGCCGGGTCGCCCGAGACGGGCTGGGTGGCGGTGTCGGGCACCGGCGGTGGTGGTGTGGGGTCCACCGGGTCCGCCAGCGCCGACGGCGCTGTCATCATGAACGCCGTGATCACCCCCAGCGTGCACAACCCGGCTGACCCTCTGCGCCTAACCGGGGGAATGGTGACAGAGCGGCAAGCCGTCGTTCGGATGCCGGTCTGCGTGCAGTCGCGGCACAACTTGTGGAATCCCGCTATGCACCAACGGCATCCGCAGTTGCACCGCACTCGCAACCTCACCTCGCCGACCAATTCTGTCAGCGCGGTTGAGGCTGCCGACGGTGAAGCCCAGCTTGCCGACGGGCGGTCGCCGCTTGCGTTCATGGCTGCGGATCGTAGTTCCGCCATGCCGCACCGCCGAGGAATTCAGGAGATTCACTGCGTTCTTGTTGCTGCCATCAAGGAGCGGACCGCGCTCAAGCGGCAGGCGTCTGGGTACGGCACGAAGTTCGGCCGTCCCAGGAAGGTGAAGGACCGGAGCCACATCACCACCGCGAGGCGGATGAAGGCCGACGGCCACACCGGCAAGGACATCGCCAAGTATCTCGGGGTAAGCCGGGCCACGCTGTATCGGTACCTCAACGAGGAAAAGCGCCGCCTGAAACGTGCCAGCCGTAGTGCCTGCTTGGCGTCGCCAGCACGGGGCGGCACAGACACGAGCGACAACCGTTACGGGCGCGGTGTGCTCGGGGCCGTTGTCGTCGGCGATTGCTGGCCTGGCCCCATCTGGCCTGGCCCCATCTGGCTGTAGGGGTAGTGGTGGTAGTAACCGCGATGGTGGCCGCCGTAGTGGCCGCCCAAGCTCCCGCCGATGAAGAACCCGGAGAAGAAGATCACCGCGACGACGAACAAGACCCCGGCCACGATGCCGACCCACGCCAACGCCTGGTTGAGCCGGTTGGGGCGGCCATATCGGTCGTCGTACCGTGGCGGCGGCTCAACGGCGTGCGGCACCCCGGCCACGGGGTCTAGTTCAGTCCGGGATTCAGGTGTTTGGGTCATGTTCGGAATCATGCGCGCGCTGAACTGCTCAATTGGTGGCGTTTCGGCACCGAATAGCTGTGAATAACCTGGCGTCGTCCACGTAGTTGGTGAGCTGGTCCGCTGCACCAGTGGCCCGTGCGTTGCGAGGCCAGCCGTGGCGTACCACCGCTCGGCACGTTCCGGACTTCTAGGCTCGTTGGTCATGACGACGCTCGGTGATCTGTTGGGTCGGTTAGACCCCGACCCAGTTCGGCGGGGCAGGCACTTCGAGCGCCTCTGCCAGTGGTTCCTCACGAACGATCCGGTCTACCAGCGCGAGCTTCCCTGACCACTGTGGCCACGCCTGGCTGCAGGAGGGGGAGCAATGCTGCTGGAGCCCGCACATGTGGTTTGGCGTTCACAGCTCCGGGCCAGCTTTGGGTCGTCCGAGTCAGTTTCATCAAATATGGCACCGGCGGTGGCGGAAAAATGTTGTTGTGGCGGATGATCTCGTCATGGCATGCCAAGCCCTCGAGGGTCGGAGCCGAAGTTGACCGTTACCGCGAGACGCCGCCGCGGGGCGCTGGATCCGAGTCGAAAGCCGCTCTTCGCGAGCGAGAGAGTAGTTAAGAAGACATCAGCACTGGAGACGTGATGAAAAAGTCTATCGGGCAATCACATTCGATCGGAGCCGCGCCACGGCTCCTGACCATCAAGCAGGTCGCTGACCGCCTCACGGTCAGTGTCGGGTGCTTGCGGGCGTGGCGCATCCGTGGCGAGGGGCCGCCGGCGATTCGAGTTGGTTCGGCCTTGCGTTGGGACGAGCGCGAAGTTGACGCCTGGTTGAACGCGCGTCGCGAATCAGGCGGATTGGCCTCTTGACGCGGATACTGCCCGCGAACTAATTGGCGAGGGACAGCGCGGTGATCGAGGTCCGGACTGGCCGTGATGGTGCTCGCGTCTATCGAGCTCGGGTTTATCACCGCGGTCGATACGTAGCGTCACGGACTTTCGCACGGAAGCGAGATGCTCAGGAATGGGAACGGCGTCAGGTTGACGGTCTACGTTCTGGAGTATGGTCCGACCCCGGTGCGGCAGAAAGGCCGGTGCAGGACTGGTGTGATGCTTGGCTAGCCGCACAGCCTCCCCGGGCGCCGGCGACGGAACGCAAGATCCGTGAAGCTATCAACAAGCGGATCGCAAAAACCTTCGGTCGGCGCCCGGCGATATCCGTTCGACCGTCTGAGGTCAGGGCATGGTGCGCAGATCTGGCACGAACACAGTCCCCGGCGACTGCGCGTCACTCGCTGGGCGTCTTACGCCGAGTCTTCGACTACGCAGTGCAGGACGGGGCCATTCCCCGGAATCCCGCGACAGGTATCCGCCTACCTAAGGTCCAAGGGAATGAGCCCCAGCCGCTCACACACACTGAACTCTGGCAGCTCGCAGAGCAATTCGATTCCAGGAGAGACCGAGTCCTAGTCGTTGTTGCCGGGTACTGCGGACTTCGTTGGGGCGAGCTGGCGGCGTTGAGATGGACCGATATCGATCTCGATCTGCGTCGGCTGAGAGTATCTCGCGCGTACTCGGAAGAGGCGCCTCGAGGCGAAATGTCTCCGGTGAAAGATCACCAGGCACGCACCGTTCCGATCCCGAGAACTATCGTTGACGAACTGACCGATCTACGGGCGCAGTCGGCCCATTCCGAACTCGTTTTCCCCTCCGCGAACTCCACGCCCCTGCGAAACCGCAATTTTCGACGCGACAGCTTCGATGCGGCTACGGCTGCACTGGGCCTGATGATCACTCCGCACAACCTCCGTGACACCGCAGCGTCGCTCGCCATACAAGCGGGGGCCTCGGTCGTTGCGGTTGCGCGCTTACTTGGCCATGAGTCGGCTGCGACGACGCTCAATCACTATGCAGGGCTCTTCCCGACCGACCTTGACGACGTAGCGATACGCCTCGATGTCGCCGCAAGAGAGGCCATCGGGGACCAGTGAGCGCCACTTCGTGTCATTGGCTCACCGACCAGGCACCGACCAGGAGTCGGACCGACTCATAAGGGAGGAAGCACCTAAAGCATCGATGAGCTGCGAAAACAGTGGTGCCCCCGGCAGGATTCGAACCTGCGACACCGGCTTTAGGAGAGCCGTGCTCTATCCCCTGAGCTACGAGGGCCTATCCGGCTCGCAGCTTACCGGGCGCGGTCGGCGTCAGCGCAGCTCCGCGATCACCTTCGTGAAGCTCTCCGCGTGGTGCTCCTGCACGGTGAAATAGGTCAGCCCGTAGGTGTCGCGGTACCGCCGCAGCGTGTCGGCGATGTCGCGCGGCGTCCCCGACAGCACGCCGGGCAGCTTCAGCAGTTCCTCGTCGGACAAGTCCGGAGCATAGCGGCGGGCCAGCCGCAGGTTCGGCACGCCGCTGGAGTCGCGCGGGACCGCGATGACGGCGAGGTTCAGCTCGATGTCGTCGAACCGATCGGCCGCGACGCCGCGCACGAACTCGACGCGTTCACCGAGCGGGTCAGCCGCCACGCCGCCGGGACGGCCGCCGGCGATGCCGATGATCTGGGCGTGGTACGCGGCGATCGTCAGTACCCGGTCCCCAGCGCCGGCGATCAAGATCGGCACGTTGGGGACGTGCTCCTGCATGTACGCGGTCATGCGGGCCAGGTAGTCGACGCGGTGCCCGGCGCTCGGGAACGGCAACTCGGCGGCCTCGAACTCCTCGCGGACATACCCGGTACCCAGCCCGAGCTCGAAGCGCCCGTCGCTCAGCATGTCGAGCGCGGCGACGTCGCGCGCCAGCAGCGCCGGTTTGTAGAAGCCGGCGTTGAGCACGAACGTGCCGAGCCGGATCGTCGTCACCTCGGCCGCCGACACCAACGCCGGAAACGGAGCCGGGGCGCCGAGGTGGTCGGGAACCTGCAGGATGTCGTAGCCGAGCCCCTCGGCGCGACGCGCGGTCTCCTGCCACGTCGACCGGGAGTCCTTCGGCAACAACCCGATGCCGAACCGGAAGTCTTTGGCCATGAAACGCGATGCTATGCGAGCGGTTGCGCCGAATTCTGCAGCAGGGTTGTGGTTCGGCTCGATGCACAACCCTGATGCAGAAGTCGCGGCCCGACGCTTTCTAGCGGCGGGCTGGCTCCCCCGGGCGCTTGCAGCACAAGGCGACGATCGCGACGTGGCCTCCTGGCGCCACCTGCGGATAGTCGGCACGCACCCAGCCGACGGCTTTCGTGAACACGGGGACGGCCCTCATCGTGCTCCCCTCCTTCCGGTGCCTCCCTCTCTATTCCCCCACGGTAAGGCGGATGAAACCTCCGACACAATGGCCGCGGACCGGTCAGTCGGCTTTGGAACGGGTCGCGGTGAAAGCGACGGTCACCTCGTCGGCGACCTTCATCGAGCCCATGAAAAGCGAATACGGCTTGACGCCGAACTCGGACTGGCGAACCTGCGCGTCCGTCGACATCCGCCACGAGTCGCCCAGATCCTCCACCCGTAGGTCCACCGTCTGTGGGCGGGACTTGCCGTGGATCTCCAGTGTTCCGGTCAGGCGGTAGCCGTCGGCGTTCTGCACGACGTCCTCGGTGCTGAAGGAGATGGCCGGAAACCGTTTGGCGTCAAGCGATTTCAGTGCATTGGACCGGACAAGTCCCTTCTCCGGCCCGGACAGCGGCGTGACGCCGCCCTCGCCGCGCAGCACCTCCAGCGACTCGACGTCCACGTCGAGTTCCACGGCCACGGGATCGTCGCCGGACCAGCTCACCGTGGCGCGCCACGCATTCATCTCGATGGTCAGCCGGTGGCCCATCCGTGCGGCGCGGCCCGCGACGCCGGTGGTGACGAGCAGCTGCCCGTCCGACGCGTCGAGCTTCCACACCTTGTCGGTCACGATGCCTCGCCCAGCTTGACCTTGACCGTCTTGGTTGCCCCCGACGGGTCGGTGTAGGTGAGCGTGACGGTGTCTCCCGGTGCCTTCGAGCGGACCGCCGCGACCAACGCGTCGGCGCTGTCGATCACCCGGTCGTCGAGCTTGGTGACGACCGCGCCGCTGGGCAGGCCTGCCGACGCTGCCGGGCCACCGTTGACCACCTCGACGACGCGGGCGCCGTGCGTGTTCGCATCGCTGGTCACCCGCACGCCCAGCGACGCGTGCGATGCCTTGCCGGTGGCGATCAGCTGGTCGGCGATGCGCTTGGCCTGGTCGACCGGGATCGCAAAGCCCAGTCCGATCGATCCGGCCTTGGCGTCGGGACCCGCACTGTCGCCCAGCGTCGCGATCGCTGAGTTCACGCCGATCAGCTCGCCGTTCATGTTCACCAGCGCGCCGCCCGAGTTGCCCGGGTTGATCGCGGCGTCCGTCTGGATGGCGTCGAGCACGGTGTTCTGGTTGTCGGCGTCACCCACGGTCGACACTGGTCGGTTCAGCGCGCTGATGATGCCGGCGGTGACCGTGCTTTCCAGCCCGAGCGGCGACCCGACCGCCACCACGCTTTGCCCGACGCGAAGGTCGGCCGACGAGCCGATCGTGATCGCGGTCAACCCGGACATTTGCTTCGCGCGGATGACCGCAATGTCACTCATCGGATCGGCGCCGACGATCGTGAACGATGCGATGCGTCCGTCGTTGAACGTCGCCGTGGTCTCTGCGCCGGACAGCCCGGGTCCGGCGCCAGGCACCGACACCACATGGTTGTTCGTCAGGATCAGACCGTCGGGATCGAGGACGATGCCCGAGCCTTCGGCGGTGGCGCGGCCGAGTCTGGTCTCCAACTTCACGACGCTGGGAACCACCTTTGCCGCGACCTCCTCGACCGAACCCGGCTGCACCCGGGTAGGCGCCGTTCCGTTGTTCGCGGTCGTCATGGTGCTGATGCGCGAATGAGGCGACGACATCGTTACCCCTACGGCGCCGCCGACGGCGGCCGAAATCACCGACAGCACAACGGCGCCCGCAAACAGCAGCCCGCCCCGAGAGCGCTTGGGTGCGCTCGGCGCGGGCGCCGACGGACGGTGGTACTGCGGAGCGGTCCGCCAGTCGTAGGGCTGCTGATAACCGCGTGGCTCCGGATACCGCGGGCGCGGCGGGGAGTACCGCGGGTCGTAGGTCATGTCGTCAGCTTCCTTTTCGCTTGCCGAACCCGGTCACTTCACACACGGCGCCTGGTCGGTTGTCATGCGCGTGAGGTCAGTGGGCGCAGGAGTTCGCGTTCCGGTCGCGGTGGCCGACACGGTTGCGACCGGGGTGGCCGGAGCTGTCGTGGTCGGCGTGCTTGTGTTCGTCTCTGTGTCTATCAGGTAATCGGCGCTGGCGAAGTCCATCCCCACCGTCAGTTGCACCGTGTCGCGCTCGACGTCGGTCGACGGGCTGGTGGTGAGGTTCAGTTGGCGGGCCAGCGCCTCGGCGGCCGCTTGGGCGCCGGGTCCGTACGTGATTGTGCTTTCGTCGGCGATGGCGTCTGCGGTGTTGGCCTCGCCGGCCGTGAAGCCGCGCTCGCTGAACGCGGTCAGCACCCGCGTGGCGAGGCCCACGAACTTAGACGCGTTGACGACGTCGAGCGTGACACCATTCGCCGCGGAGAGGGGCTGGTTCTCGGATGACGACGGCGCAGTCGTCCTGCTGGTGGTGCTCGCCGTGTCAGGTAGGTCGCCGGCGACGAGGTTGTGCACGATCGAGCGGATGGTCGGCACGTCGATGGTGTTGATGTCCTCGCCGGAGGAGTCCTGGCTGAACGAGGTGATCGGCAGGGTGTAGAGCGAAACCCCGCGGTCAGTCAGCGCAGACGCCTGCTGGACGAAGCTGGACAGGTCCAAGCCCGAATCCACCGCGATGTTCTGCCTCGCGACGTCGAGCAGTTGACGCAAATCGCTGGGACTCGACAGCGATCCCCCGTGCCGCAGCGCGCTGAGCAGGGAGACGATGAACGCCTGCTGCCGGCGGGTGCGGTCGAGGTCGGTGAACATCTCGTCGTTGACGTCGCGGCGTTGCCGCACGAACGCCATCGCCTGCCCGGCGTCGATCTGTTGGACGCCCTTGTGGAAGTCGGCACCTGAGAAGCTGTCGTAGGTGACTTCGTTCAGGCACACCGTGATTGGTTGCACCACTTGGGCGATCTGAAAGAACGCCACCAACGTGACCTCGATGAAATGGTCGATCGGGATGCCCAACAGGTTGCGCACCGTGCTGATCTGCGCCTTGCGTCCGGCTTCACGCGCTTTCTGCTCGTTCACCGTCGGATCG
>DASWBF010000216.1:0-10258 GCA_036390735.1 Mycobacterium sp.
GTCCAACTTGCAGGACGCAACACGGATTCAGGCTAAACCCGCGAGCTTCGCTGACCGGGCCGCCGACGCCCACGCCGTCCACGGTCCTGCCGAACTGACGGGTACCGCATAGCCCGGCTGCGCGCGCACGACCCGGACGCCCGACGTGTCCAGCCAACGGGCGATCAGCGCGGCCTCTTCGACCAGCGCGCCGCCCAGCGGAGCGTCGGCGGGAAGCACGGTCTGCGCGCCGGCGCACGCGGCGTCGATCACCGGCATCGGCGGCACACCGCGTGGCGCCGTGACGGCCGCGGCCAGCTGCGCCTGCCGGATCACGGCGATGTGCCAGCCGCCGTTGCCGTCGGGTGCGGCCGCGACCAGCTCGCTGACCTCGGCCAACGCGCGCAACCGCTGGCCACGCCACAACACGTCGATTGCGGCAGCGGCGTGGTCCCGCAGTCGGGCGGCCGACTCGTAGCGACGGCGCGCCGCCAGGTCCTCGATCTGCGCGACCGCCGCAGCGAGTGCGGAGTTGTCGCGGCCGTCGATCAGCGCGACCGCGCGCTGTGGCGCGTCGGCGTAGTCGGCCGCCGAGACGTCCCTGGCCGCCGGGCACGGCGACACTTCCCGCTCCGGGCACGACGGGCCGTGCACCGCGGAGCGGGCCAACCGCGTGGTGCAGGTGCGGACCCCGCTGAAGCGAGCGAACAGCGCGGCGGTGTCGGCGGCGTCGGCACGGGCGCGGAACGGCCCGACCGCGCGGGCGCACCGCGGCGCGCGGACCACCGCGAACCGCGGGAACGCCTCGTCGGTGAGCACCACCCACCACCAGCGGTGCGGGAACCGCGACCGCCGGTTGTAGGGCGGCGCGTGGCCGGCCAGAAGTCGCAGCTCACGCACACCGGCCTCCAGCGCATGCGCGCACTCGACGACATCGACCGCGGCGGCCAGCGTCACCATCTCGGTGATCCGGGCACGGGTGTCGGCGCCCGTGAAGTACTGGGCGACGCGGCGGCGCAGGTTGACCGCCGTCCCGACGTAGAGCACCTCGGCGGCCGGGCCGCGGAACAGGTAGACGCCCGGCCGGTGCGGCAGGCCCTCGGCGAGCACCCGCTTACGCCGTTGCGCCGCAGTGACATTCGGCAGATACGCGCGCAGGTCGGTGTAGGTGTGCACGCCTTGGTTGCCGACCCGCTCGATTAGCGCGTGCAACACCTCGACGGCGGCCCGAGCGTCGTCGAGCGCGCGGTGAGTGGGCAGGGTCGCCACCGCGAACAGCTTGGCCAGTGCGGCAAGGGCGACACTGGGCGCCTCCTCGCGGGACAGCACCCGGCGGGCCAGCCGCACCGTGCACAACACCGGCGGCTGGGGCCAGACGATGCCGCACCGGCGCGCCGCCGCCTTGAGGAAGCCGATGTCAAAGCCGGAGTTGTGGGCGACCAGCACCGCGCCGCGGGCGAACTCCAGGAACATCGGCAGCACCGCGTCGATGGTCGGTGCGTCCGAAACCATCGCTGACGTGATGCCCGTGAGCTGCACGATCTGCGGCGGGATGTCGCGACCGGGGTCGACCAGCGTCGCGAACTCGCCCAGCACCGCACCGCCGCGAACCTTGACCGCGCCGATCTCGGTGATCTCGTCGGTGGCTCGTCCGCCGGTGGTCTCCAGATCGACCACAACGAACGTGGTTTCGGCGAGCGTCAATCCCCCGCAAGCGGGAGGTGCCCCCACAGCCGTCGGGTCCACGTCGGCGAAGCTGAGCTGCTCCATGTGAGGCGACGCTAGGCAGTGGTACCGACAGGAGCGGGGATTTGGGGGGACTTGTCGGGGGGTGTCGCTAACGTCGCGGGCAGGACGACGGAGAGGACGGTCAACGGGTGATCATCGACTGCGACGACTGCGCGGTACAGGGCGCAGCCTGTAAGGACTGTGTGGTCAGTGTGCTGATCGGCACGCCGGGGTCCGATGTCGCCGGCCAGGCGGCTCCGACCTCTCTGCGCGAGGACGAACGCGCGGCGCTCGAAGCGCTTGCCGACGCGGGCCTGGCGCCGCGGCTGCGCCTGGTTCCGATCCACCGGCGCAACGATCCCGGTGTCGCGTGACAATTCGCCCGAAAGATGCAACGTCTAAGATTGCGTCTTATTAATGCCGTCCTGTTGGACAAGCTCGATGCCGTTTCGTAACCTATCTGAGACCTAAGCAGGCGAGGGCCTTTGGCCACGGCACCTAATAAGGATTCTCCAACCTTGAGTTCCGAACGTGCGCGGTGGATTAATCGCCGTTTCCGGCGATCGATTATCGGTGCGTTAGCAGTCGTTTCGCTGTTCGGATCCGTTCTCGCCACCAGCGTGCACGCGGACCCGGCCGACGACGCGCTGGCCAAACTCAACGAGTTGTCCCGTCAGGCCGAGCAGACCACCGAACAGGTGCATACGGCGCAGCTCGATCTCGATAGGAAGCTCGCCGCGCAGAAGGCCGCCGAGGCGAGGCACGACGCCGACCTGGCCGCCGCCGACTCCGCCAAGACGCAACTGGCGTCGTACCAGGTCACCGTCGACAAGCTCGCCGCCGCCATCTACATGGGCGGGCACACCGACAGCCTGAGCGCGATCATGACCGCGGACTCCCCGCAGCAGCTGATCGACCAGATGTCGGCGCAAGATGCCGTCGCCAACGAGATGGCAGTGCAGATGGCCAGTTACCGCGCACTGAGCGCGAAGGCCGCTGCGGCCGAGGCAGTGTCGGCGAGGTCGGCTACCGAGGCCCGCGTCGCCGCCGAGCAGGCCGCCGCGGTGCGTGCCGACGTGCAGGCCAAGCAGAGCAGGCTGCAGGTCCAGATCGCGGTGGTCAAGTCGCAGTACATGGCGCTCAGCCCGAACCAGCGGGTGGCGCTGGGAGCTCCTCCGCAGGCGCCGGCCAGGCTGCCCGACGCGCCTGAAGCGCTGCCCGACCTGCCGCCGCCGGACCTCTCCATCAACGCGATGCCCGGGCCCGAAGGGCTAATGCCGCCGAATGGCGACGTCGCGCAGCCGGGCGGAGCGCCCGAAGCCGCGGTCGTGATCCAGGCTGCGCTGAGCCGGATCGGCTCGCCGTACTCGTGGGGGGCCTCTGGTCCGAACGCCTTCGACTGCTCCGGTCTGGTGATGTGGTCGTTCCAGCAGGTCGGCATCTCGCTGCCGCACTCCAGCCAGGCGCTGGCTGCGGGCGGCCAGCCGGTGGACCTGTCGCAGATGCAGCCCGGCGACGTGGTCACGTACTACTCCGACGCGTCCCACGTCGGGCTCTACATCGGCGACGGAATGATGGTGCACGCGTCCACCTACGGCACACCGGTTAAGGTGGCGCCGGTGGGCAATGCTCCGATCTACAACGTCCGGCGCTACTGAGCATCCGCTGCGGCGGCTCTTGGTGGCCGCTGTCGGCTTGGCGTTGATCGTCGAGGTCCTCACCGCCGCAACGCTGCTGAGCCAGCCCTTAGCGTCTCCTCCTGCCGCCCCCGCGCACACGATGCGGCTCATCGACCGGGGCGGGCCCTCTGAACTGCCCGGGCGGATCGCCGCGGAGATCCCTGGGGCCGTCGCCGCGGTGTCGGCGTTCTGGGGGGACGGCTGGCCGCGCGAGATCGTCGTTGTCACCACCGGCACCGACGCCGACTTCGCCGCCCAGACAGGTGAACCGAGCCGCGACTGGGCCGGCGTCGCGGCGGTGGCCGTGGCCGATTGGGTGGATCCCGAGCGTCGGGAGGCGTCGGGTCAGCGGATCGTCTTCGCGCCGGGCGCGAACTCGATGAGCGCGGCGGCTTTGCGAATGGTGTTGCGGCATGAGCTTTTTCATTATGCTGCCCGTGCTGACACCGCTCTCGACGCGCCGCGCTGGCTGACCGAGGGCGTCGCAGACTTCGTCGCACGTCCGCAAGGGTCGCGTCCCGGGCCGGCAGCCGTGCCCGCACGGCTGCCGTCGGACGCCGAGCTCGACGGCCCGCAGGGGTCGGCGGCCTATGACCGGGCGTGGTGGTTCGCGAGGTTCGTCGCCGACGAGTACGGGCCGCCCGCGCTGCGGCGGCTCTACATGGCGGCGGGGCAACCGCAGGACGCCCTGGGTGTCGGATGGGACGACCTGCTCTCGCGCTGGCAGCGCTGGCTCGCTCGGTAGATTAGTCAGCCGTGTCGCGGGTCCTGCTGGTCACCAACGACTTCCCCCCGCGTCCCGGCGGCATCCAGGCGTATCTGGAGGCGCTGGCCACGCACCTGGCCGAGACGGGAGCGCACACGCTGACGGTGTACGCGCCGCGTTGGAAGCGCGCCGACCAGTACGACGAGAGCGCGCCGTTCGAGGTGGTGCGCCATCCGGGCACCCTGATGCTGCCCACCCCGGACGTGGACGGGCGGATGCGCAACCTGATCGCGGCGCGGGACATCGAGACCGTGTGGTTCGGGGCGGCCGCGCCGCTGGCGCTGCTGGCTCGGCGCGCGCGGCAGGCGGGTGCACGGCGCGTGGTGGCCAGCACGCACGGGCACGAGGTGGGCTGGTCGATGCTGCCGGTGGCGCGCTCGGCGCTGCGCCGGATCGGCGAGGACAGCGACGTGGTGACGTTCGTCAGCCGCTACACCCGCGACCGCTTCGCGTCCGCGTTCGGCCCGGCCGCAGCGCTCGAGCACCTGCCTCCCGGCGTCGACGCCGACCGGTTCCGTCCCGACCCCGCGGCCCGCGCCGAACTGCGCGCCCGCTACGGGCTCGGTGAGCGGCCGGTGATCGTGTGCCTGTCGCGGCTGGTGCCGCGCAAGGGCCAGGACATGCTGATCCGTGCGCTGCCGGCGATCCGGTCGGCCGTCGACGGCGCCACGCTGGTGATCGTCGGCGGCGGGCCGTATCTGGGCGCGCTGCGCCGGCTGGCGAAGGGCGCGGGTGTCGACGACCACGTGACGTTCACCGAGGGCGTGGCCCCCGCGGAGCTGCCCGCCCACCACGCGATGGCCGACGTGTTCGCGATGCCGTGCCGCACCCGCGGGGCCGGGCTCGACGTCGAGGGGCTGGGCATCGTCTACCTGGAGGCCTCGGCGACCGGGATCCCCGTGGTAGCCGGTCGTTCCGGGGGAGCGCCGGAAACCGTGCAGCAGGGCCGGACCGGCTACGTCGTCGACGGCCGGTCGACTGATCAGATCGCCGACGCGGTCAGCCGCATCCTCACCGACCCGGAGCTGGCGGCCCGGATGGGCGCGGCCGGCCGGCGCTGGGTGCTCGACCGCTGGCGCTGGCAGACTCACGCCGCGCGGCTGGCCGAGCTGCTCTAGCGGTACAGGGACTCGATCTCGTCGGCGAACTTGTCGGCGACGACCTTGCGCTTGACCTTCAGGGTCGGCGTCAGTTCGCCGGTGACGACGGTGAAGTCGACCGGCAGGATCGCGAACTTGCGGATCGCCTCGGCCTTGCTCACCGCCTGGTTGGCGTCCTTGACCGCGACGTCGATCTCGGCGACCAGGTCGGGGTCGTCGGCGAGATCCTCGACCGACGCGGCGGCGTCCTTGCCGTGGTGCTGCTTCCACCCGTCGAACGCCTCGGGGTCGATCGCGATCAGCGCGCCGATGAACGGCTTCGCGTCGCCGACCGCCATCGCCTGGCTGATCAGTGGGTGAGCCCGCAGCTGGTCCTCGAGCACGGCAGGTGCGACGTTCTTGCCGCCCGCGGTCACGATGATCTCCTTCTTGCGCCCGACGATCGACAGGAACCCCTGCTCGTCGAAGCTGCCCAAGTCGCCGGTGTGGAACCAGCCGTCGGTGTCGATGGCCTCGTTGGTGGCTTTCTCGTTGCGCCAGTAGCCGCCGAACACCACCCCGCCCCTGACCAGAAGCTCGCCGTCGTCGGCGACGGCCATGCTGTTGCCGGGCAACAGTTTGCCGACGGTGCCGACCTTCAGGTCGCCGATCCGGTTCACGGTGATCGCAGCGCTGGTCTCGGTCAGCCCGTAACCCTCGTAGATCGACACCCCGATGCCACGGTAGAAGTGGCCGAGCCGGGCGCCCAGCGGTGCGCCGCCGGAGATCGACGCGGTGCAGTTGCCGCCGAGCGCGGCGCGCAGCTTGGAGTACACCAGACGGTCGAACAGCGCGTGCAGGGCCCGCAGCAGCACGCCCGGGCCGCCGGTTTCCTGGGCCTCGCTCCACTCGATCGCCGTGCGCGCGGCGAGCTCGAAGATCTTGCCCTTGCCGGAGTCCCGGGCGTTCAGTTCGGCGGTGTTGTAGACCTTTTCGAACACCCGCGGCACCGACACCACGACCGTCGGCTTGAACTCGCCGAGCATCGGCACCAGGTTCTTGATGTCGCCGGTGTAGCCGAGGGTCACCTTGTTCGCGAACGCTGTCATCGACAGCGCGCGCGCCAGCACGTGGGCCAGCGGCAGGAACACCAGCAGCCGTCCGCCCTTGCGCAGCAGTGTGGGGAAGCAGCTCGACGCGCCGCGGATCTCGCACACCAGGTTGGAATGCGTCAACTGGCAGCCCTTCGGCCGGCCGGTGGTGCCCGAGGTGTAGATCAGCGTGGCCGGGTCGTCGGACCGCAGGCCGGCCAGCCGAGCGTCGAGTTCGCTTGCGTCCACCGACTTTCCGGCCTCGGACAGCTCGTCGAGCGCCGTCGGGCCGGACGACTCGATCCGCAGCACCTTGCGCAACGCGGGCAGCTCGTCTGACAGCTCCTTGACGGTCTGTGCGTGCGCGTCGGTCTCGGTGAAGGCCAGCACCGCACCGGAATCCTCCAGCACCCAGCGCACCTGGTCGGGTGAGCTGGTTTCGTAGATCGGCACCGTCACCGCGCCGACCGACAGGATCGCGTAATCGAGGATCACCCACTCGTAGCGGGTCGCCGACAGGATGGCCACCCGGTCGCCGGCGTTGACGCCCTCGGCGATCAAACCCAGCGCTGCGGCACGGATCTGGGCCGCGGCCTGCGCGCACGTTACGTCCGTCCACACGCCGTCGACGAGACGCTGGAAGATCACGTGATCCGGGTCGGTGCGTTCATGCTCGAAAACCGAGCTGGCGACGTTATCGTTCTCCGCGACGGAAGACGACGCAGGAAGACTCAATTCACGCATGATCACCAGCCTAGCGACGCTCGAAAAGGCCGTGGGAAGCTGTTAGGCCATGCACAGCATCCAGGTCGCCGACCAGACGTTCGTCGCCGCGGACCCGGCCGACGTCGGCACAGCGGTCTCCGACGCGGGCAGCTGGCGCCGGTGGTGGCCGGATCTGCACCTGGAAGTGGTCGAGGACCGCGCCGAGAAGGGGATCCGGTGGACGGTCACCGGCGCGCTGACCGGAACGATGGAGGTTTGGCTGGAGCCGATGCTCGACGGGGTGAACCTGCACTACTTCCTGCACGCCGAACCCGCCGGCGCCGCGGCATGGCAGCTCGCGCGGATGAACGTGGCGAAGATGACCCATCAGCGCCGGGTGGCGGGCAAGAACATGGCCTTCGAGGTCAAGGGCAGGCTGGAGGCTTCCCGGCAGGTGGGCGCGTCGCCGTTGCCCTGACTTGGGTACCGTTTCAACGTGGCAGATTCGACCTCGCAGACGATCTACATCGACGCGGACCCGAAGACGGTGATGGACGTGATTGCCGACATCGGCTCCTACCCGCAGTGGGTGTCGGAGTACAAGGAAACAGAGGTACTCGAAGCCGACGCCGAGGGCTATCCGAAAACCGCGCGGCTGCTGCTCGACGCGGCCGTGCTCAAGGACACGATGGTGCTGTCCTACGACTGGCCGCCGGACCACAAGTCGGTGCGCTGGCACTTGGTGTCCAGTTCGCTGCTGCGTTCGTTGAACGGCGCATACCATCTGGCGCCCAAGGGATCTGGGACGGACGTCACCTACGAGCTGTCGGTGGACCTGATCATTCCGATGATCGGACTGCTCAAACGCAAGGCCGAGCGAAGGTTGACCGACACCGCGTTGAAGGACCTCAAGAAACGAGTCGAGGGCTGACCGAGTCGGCACCGCCCGCCCAGCGGATCAGTCTCTTTGTCGGCAAGGGCGGAGTAGGCAAGTCGACGCTCGCCGCGGCCACCGCGGTCAGTGATGCGCGCGCGGGCTTCCGGGTTCTCCTGATGTCCACCGACCAGGCGCACTCGGTGGGCGACGTGCTCGGCGTACCGGTGACTCCGACCGGCGAACGCCGGGTCACGCGGGTGCTCGAGGACGACGTGGACGCCGGCGGCGGCCTGCTCGACGCGCTGGCGCTCGACACTCTTGCGCTGCTGGAGGCACGGTGGCACGAGGCGGCGGGCCCGCTCGGGAAGCGGTTCGGGGACTCGGACCTGGGTGACGTCGCGCCGGAGGAACTGTCGGCGCTGCCCGGCATCCAGGAGGTCCTTGGCCTGCACGAGGTCGGCGAGCTCGCGGCGTCGGGTGAGTGGGATCACGTGGTCGTCGACTGCGCGTCGACCGCCGACGCGCTGCGGATGCTGACGCTGCCCGCGACGTTCGGGATGTATCTGGAGCGCGCGTGGCCCCGGCACCGCCGGCTGGCCCGCGCGGCCGAGGAGCCGGGCTCGGCCGCGCTGGTGGGCATGCTGGAGCGGATGTCCGCCGGGATGGAACACGTCAGCGCGCTGCTCACCGATGAGTCGCGGGTGGGCGCACATCTGGTCATGACGGCCGAGCGCGTGGTCGCCGCGGAGGCGGCCCGCACGCTGGGCGCGCTGTCGCTGATGGGCGTGCGCGTCGACGAGCTGATCGTGAATCAGGTTCTGGTCAAGGATGATTCGTACGAGTACCGCAATCTTCCCGACCACCCCGCCTTCGACTGGTACGCCGAACGCATCGCCGAGCAGCAGGCCGTGCTCGACGAACTCGCGGGCCGGATCGGTGACGTGGAGCTGGTGCTGGCCCCGCATCTGGCCAGCGAGCCGATCGGCCCGAAGGCGCTCCTGGAGCTGCTCGACACGGTGCGCCGACTCGACGGATCGCCGCCGCCGGGGCCGATCGCGCCGGTCGTCGATCGCGAGTCGGGGTCGGGCCTCGAAGCCGTGTACCGGTTGCGGCTAGAGTTGCCGCAGGTCGACCCGGGCTCGCTGACGCTGGGCCGGGTCGACGACGACCTGATCATCGGATCCTCGGGGATGAGGCGCCGGGTTCGGCTGGCTTCTGTGCTGCGGCGATGCGTCGTCACCAACGCGCAGCTGCGGGGAAGTGAACTGACCGTGCGATTTCGACCGAATCCGGAGGTGTGGCCGCAGTGACAGGCGCTCACACCGACCTAACACCGGAGCTGCGGGCGCTGGCTTCGGCGATCCTTGACCGGCTCGACCCGGCGATACGCGCTGCGGCGGCGGTCGCGACGGGCCGCGGCGACTCGCCGGGGAAGTGCCAGCAGGTGTGGTGCCCGGTGTGCGCAGTGGCCGCGCTCGTCCAGGGCGAGCAGCACCCGATGCTGGACGTCGTCGCGGAGCACAGCGTCGCGCTGCTGACGGTCGTGCGGGCGCTGGTCGACGCCGACGGCGCGTCGCCGCCCGACGGGGACGGTCCCGGCGAACCCGCGCCGCCTCCGCCCGGCCGCTATCAGCACATCCCGATCACGGTCGAAGACTCGCAAGAGTAGGTAGAGTTAGCGAAAACTGCGCCCCGAGCCAGGAGGGTCCATGTGGTATTGGCTGTTCAAGTACATCTTCATGGGACCCTTGCTCTCTCTGATGGCCAGGCCGAAAACTGAAGGGCTTGAACATATTCCGGACTCCGGACCGGCGATACTCGCGAGCAACCACCTGGCCGTCGCCGACAGCTTCATCAAACCGCTCGTGATCAGGCGTCGCATCACGTTCCTGGCCAAGGCGGAGTACTTCACCGGCAAGGGCCTGAAGGGCTGGTTCATGCGCTGGTTCTACACCGTGGCGGGTCAGGTGCCCATCGACCGCAGCAACGCCGACGCCGCCCAGGCAGCGCTGGACACCGCGAAGCGAATCCTCGGCGAAGGAAAGTTGCTCGGCATGTATCCGGAGGGCACGCGCTCGCCGGACGGGCGCCTGTACAAGGGCAAGACCGGACTGGCTCGACTGGTGCTCGAAACCGGCGCACCGGTCATTCCCATCGCGCTGATCGGCACCGACGCTCTCAACCCGCCGGGCACCAAGATGTGGCGGTTCGCCAAGGTGACCGTGCGGGTCGGCAAGCCGCTGGACTTCTCCCGATTCGAGGGGCTGGCCGGCAACCGCTTCATCGAGCGCGCGGTGATCGACGAGGTGATGTACGAGCTGATGCAGCTGTCCGGCCAGGAGTACGTCGACATC
>DASWBF010000217.1:0-3925 GCA_036390735.1 Mycobacterium sp.
CAGCACATTCCAATCGGTCATCGACTGGCTCCGCGCCGGCTACCCCGATGAAGGGCCCCGCACCGGACACTCGCCGCTACTTGCCCTCAACGGACCCATCGCGCTGTCCCCGCGACAAACCGAACAGATCGTCGCCGCCGCGGTCGTACTATCAACCCTGCAACGGGGAAACTACTGAGAAAACCTCAGCGTCGATAGCGCATCCACCGGGAGTGTGTCCCTAGAGCTCCTCTGTCAACCCCGCGTTCGTGAGTAGGCCTGATTGACCGGCCAGCATGGCTCGATGGACCACATCGGAGAGTCGATGTTTGAGGATGCGGAGTGCTTCCACGCCCGCCGTCACCGCTGTTCTTGCGGCGGTCGAGCAGTCGCCGCGCGGGCGGTGGGCGGTGTAGAAACGCGCTTTGGGTAAGTGCGATCCGGCGCATGGCTGCAGTTGTCCATTCCCCTTGCGGGACAAACGATGTCACTGCCTATCATTGGTTCCGATAACGTGCCGATCGGTAGCGTTGACTTATGTTGGAGATGGATCGGCGCACACGGCACGCAAGTGCCTAGTCGTCTTCGCCGCTGGGTCCCTCGTCCGTGTGGAGCTGGATACGGACTAGGTCCGGGCCGGTGACAGTCACCGCCCAGCCCAGATGCGCCTCGTGCACAGCGCTGTGTTCGACATCAAACGTTGTGAGGTGTTCCACCCAGCGCAGCAGCTCGGTGTGTGTCGCGACACTCAGACCGAACAACGTGTACCCCCGCAATGCGACCAGGGGCGCGGCGGCGTGCCGCAACAGCAGACGGGCACCGCACGGATGTTGCAGCAGCACGGCCACTACGTCGCTTTCGCGTTCCTCGATCAACAAGGTGGCGAAACCGAATACCCGTACATACCAGTCGCTGCCGGCCAGCGGATCGCTGGTCGGCACACTCACGTGGTGTACGCCAGTTAACAGGGGCATTCGATCATTCTTACCGCCGCGCCCACCGTCGTCGCCGCAGGGTGCGGTCGCCGAACCGCCGGGAAGGGTGAGCGCTTTCTTCTCCGGTGCGCGCCCAGATGGCATCTGCTTACCGGCGCCTCAGCGGCGTCGACCGACCCCGATCAGGCAGCTCGAGTCGTTCGACGCACTGCACATGTCCGCGTGTACGGGTTAGGGAAAATGGCGTTTTCAGACGGTGCGTCGACGCTGTATTGATAACAACAGACCCCTCGATCACGTTTCTACCAGTGATGGCTCCGGTAAGTCAGCCGCCGCAGCTGCCCGCGTAGGGTGAATCTTCACGAACGTGATGGAGTGACTCCATCACGAACGGCGCCAGCGGATCTCGGTGCGTGGCGTCCACCAGCACCCATATCCGGGGCAGCGCGTCCGGCCGGGGTCGCGCCGTGGTCGGCCATATCAGCAGCCAGCCTGCGGCGGCAAGCAAGCACGATGCCGACCAGATCAAGCGACAACACATGAGCCGCCACGCCGGCGCCGACCACGACCGCCGCGGTGGCGGCGTGCAGCGTTGTCACCGGCCGGCCCAGGACGATGCCGGGCGCGATCAACGTCGTCGCCGCCAACGCGGCCACCGAGAAGCCGAGCCCGCCCTGCCAATCGGCCGGGCGGTGCTGCTAGGCCGCCAGCACGAGCACCCAGCCCGACACGCACAGCAGGCTCAGCGCGCCGATCCAGCGCGCCGTCGACCAGTCGCCCCTGACGAGGATGCGCGGACTCGCCCGTACCGCGGCGCTGCGGCTCGGCGGGTCATTGACCATCGCGGTCACGGCGCGTCGCGGTTCGACGAGAGGGCGAGGTCGCGCGCGTCGAGCAGTTTGGCGATGTCGGCCGCGGTGACGATACCTACGACGTGCCCGCCGTCGATGACCAGTGCGCGACCGCCGGGTGTTGCGGAAAGCCGGCCCAGCAGCGCCGTCAACGCCTCGCCGGGCGCCGCGGTGGCGAGCTCGTGCAGCGGGACGGCGATGTCGCGCAACAGAGTTGTGGCGCGGTGGTCGGGCGCGACCCTGCGCAGCTGTGTCAGCGTGACCATGCCCAGGACAGATCCGTCGGGCGCCACGACCGGGTAGGCGGAGTGCGGGCCGCCCAGCAGGTAGTGCTGGATGAAGTTCTCCGCGGTGACCGCCGCGGGAGCGGTGCGCGGATGAGGTGTCATCGCATCGGCGACGCGCACACCGGTGAGCAGCTGCCGTGACCGCAGTCGCCTTTCCTCGTCGCGGGCGGCGCTGTGCACGAACACACCGATGAACGCCAGCCACAGGCCCGGCACCATCGCGCCGGCCAGAACCTGCGCCAACCCGAGCCCGACGAAGATGAACGCGAGGATGCGGCCGGCCCGCGCGGCACCCACGGCCGCGCGCTCGGCGTCACCGGTTCGGCGCCACAGGTAGGCCGCCAGGACGCGGCCGCCGTCCAGCGGCGCCCCGGGCAACATGTTGAACACACCCAGCAACAGGTTGATCGCGGCGAGCCACGCGGCCACCGCTGCGACGATGGCCGGCAGCCCCGCCGCCTGGGCAATAGCCGCCGCGGCGCCGAAGACCGCGGCCAGCCCCACGCTCATCGCGGGACCGGCGATCGCGATGCGGAATTCCGCGCCCGGCGTCTTCGCGTCGGAATTTAGGCGGGCCACGCCGCCCAACAGCCACAGCGTCACGCTAGACACCTCGACGCCGGCGCGGCGGGCGACGACCGCGTGCGACAGTTCATGGGCCAGCAGCGACGCCAGCAGTACCGCAGCGCCGCCGACGCCGGCGAGCCAGTAGATCGCCGCGGGGTATCCGGGGGCGGTGTGGGGCAGCGTGGCGGCCAGGCTCCAGGTGAACAACCACAGGATCACCAGCACGGTCCAGTTCACTTTCACCGGACAGCCGAACACCCGTCCCAGCGGAATGTCCTCGCGCATCGTCGATTTCACCTTCTCGTGTCGTGTGTTCGTCGGCGCTCACAGCGAGTGGGCGGTACGCGATGTGCGGCGGCGGTGATCATCGTGGGTTGCTCCTGTGATTCCGCGCGGCTGGCTGGCGTTGTCGATGTCGTGACATTGATGATGCGGCGGGCGAGCACAGCCCGGGGAGAGCCGTACGTCAGTTGATGAGCGGCCCAAAGTCACCGGGTGGGCGTGGGCGGCCGGCGCCGCGGGTCGCCACGCGGGCGTCATGGATCTCGCGGTGGTTGATCGCGGAGATGACGTCGGCCGGTCGGCCGGTCGATCGCGCGGCGGTGTCGAGCCCGCGCTCATCAATTTTCGCCTGGCTTTTGGGACTCCTGGAGCCTCTCGGCCGGAACAGCCACCGGTGGCCGACGACCGTGGAAAGCCCTGTGCCAACCGCTGTGACACCAATGGCGCGCCGGGATCACTCTCATGGACGAGCCAGGTGACCTCGTCCTCCCAGTCGTGGGGCCACCCGACGGCGAGGAACGGGAACGGGCCCCCGCAGCCGACGCTCGCCCCATTTAAGGGGCCGCCCAGCATCGGACTCTGGCCGCTCTGGCCACCGGCGAGGGTGAACCGTTGCCCCGCCCCGTCCTCGCAGAGGAGCAGCCACCAGTCGCCCTTGATGCGAGGCAGGCCAAGCGCATCGGCCAACTCCTTGGCGGCGGGCCCGGACTTCTTGACTTTCATCAGCTTCTTGGTCATGTAAATCGTAGCTTACTCAAAAACAATGCAGCGGAACATATTTCTAGCTCGATATCCCAACCATTCTGGGGCACAAAACCTTTGTGGTACAGCGCACCGCCATTTTGCGGCACAATGGTAGATGGGCCTTCTCCCGTCGGTGGGCGAATCCCCTCCGCTGCTCCATAAATGTCCTCGTCACGGGGCCGGTCCCGCTCGGCCGCCGCGAAGGGCATCTGACTGGACGGGCATCGTCGCTGTCGACGATCGCGCGGACCAGTCCGTAGTAGAAGGTGGCGTTGGCCAC
>DASWBF010000218.1:0-1751 GCA_036390735.1 Mycobacterium sp.
GGCCATGTGGAAGATCTTGCGCGCCCAGGGCGTGTTCGTCGGCCGCGGCGCCCCGGGAAAGGTCGCGTTCCTCTACACCGGCCAGGGTTCGCAGTACGTCAACATGCTCGCCGAGCTGCGTCAGCTCGAGCCGCTGATCGCCGCGACGTTCGACGAAGCCGACAAGGTGATGGCGCCGCTGCTGGGCAAGCCGTTGACCGAGTACATCTTCGCCGACACCGCCGATCAGGCCACCGCGGAACGGCTGGCCAAGCAGTTGATGCAGACCGAGATCACCCAGCCCGCGGTGCTGGCAACCGATCTCGCGTTGACGCGCATGCTCGGCGCGTACGGCGTCCGGCCCGACATGGTGATGGGCCACAGCCTCGGCGAGTACGGCGCGCTGGTGGCTGCGGGTGCGCTGTCGTTCGACGCCTCGCTGGAGGCGGTGAGTGCCCGCGGGCGCGAGATGGCGAGCTTGTCCGTGGACGACAACGGCGCGATGGCCGCTGTCTTCGCCCCGCTGGCCGAGATCGAGCGAATCGTCGCCGAGACCGACGGGTACGTCGTCGTCGCCAACATCAACAGCACCGGCCAGGCCGTCATCGGCGGGGCCACCGACGCGGTCGAGCGTGCGGTCGCCGCGTTTCAGGCGGCCGGGATGAACGCGTCGCGGATCCCGGTCAGCCACGCGTTCCACACCGAGATCGTCGCGCCGGTGAGCGAACCGCTGAAGGCCTCGTTACGCCGGCTCGACGTGCGGCCACCGAGCCTGCCGATCGTGTCGAACGTGACCGGTGACTTCTACCCGGCCGACGCCGACGCCGACACCATGCTGGACCTGCTCGGCAGGCAGGTGGCGTCACCGGTCCGGTTCATCCACGGGCTGCGCACCTTGTACGCGGCAGGCGCCCGCGTCTTCGTCGAGGTCGGCCCCAAGAAAGCGCTGCACGGATTCGTCGAGGACGTGCTCAGCGACAGTGAAGAAGGTGTGCTGGCGTTGTTCACCAACCATCCGAAGCAGGGCGACGTCGCGTCGTTTAACCAGGCGCTGTGCGGGCTGTACGCCGCCGGGCTGGGCTATGCCGAGCAGGCGCCCGCCAAGCTCGCCGCTAAGACGGAGACCGCAATGGCGGATGTCGCCGGCCCGGCGGCGACGATGACGGTCGCGCAGTTCGCCGAGTTGGGCCGCCACCTCGTCGACGTCGTGCAACACGGCGTCCACCCGCAACCAGCCGTCACCGGCTCGGCACCGCGCGCCACGGAGCCGGTGGTGGTAACCGGCGCCGCGCTCGGCCTGCCCGGCGGCGAGCGGGTCTTCGACGACGAGAACATCACCCGCATCCTGGACGGCCAGCAGTTTATCGACACGATTCCGCACAAGCTGCGCCGCGAAATGCTCGACCGCCACATCACCCGGCTGGTCAAGCGCGACTCCGGGGACCCGACGTTCGAGACCATCGACAGCGAGTCGGAGGTCATCAAGCTGGCCGGGCGCAGCGCGCCGCTGGACGTGGTGAGCGAGTTCGGCGTCGACACCGCCCGCGACGCCGCGCTGGACACCAGCACCCGGCTCGCGATCGGGGCCGGTTTCGACGCGCTGCGCGACGCCGGGATTCCGCTGGTGATGCACTACAAAACCACGACGCTGGGCACCAAGCTGCCCGACCGGTGGGGCCTGCCGGAGTCGATGCGCGACGACACCGGCGTGATCTTCGCGTCCGCTTTCCCGGGTTTGGACAACTTCGCCAAGGATCTGGAGCGCTACTACA
>DASWBF010000219.1:0-10144 GCA_036390735.1 Mycobacterium sp.
GTCCAAGAGGAGCGTGACTTCCATGTGCTCAATCCGCCGGGCCTGGGGGCACCTCCCGCTTGCGGGGGACAGTTACGTTCCGCCGACGGTCTCGTGGTACATCGGCGTGACGGTGCGCCACTCCAGATAGTTAACCGCCGCCCTGTCACGTCGCCTGCTTGGACTGCCATCGAGGTGGCTCGAAGCCTGCGACGCCCGCGGGCGCTGGCCACACTGGACGCCGCGTTGCGCAGCGGCACGTGCAATCGCGCCGAGCTATGGCGCGCGGCCATCGAGCAGGCCGGCCGCCGAGGCATCGTCGCGGTTCGCGAGTTGTTGCCGCTCGCCGACGAACGGGCCGAGTCCCCGATGGAGAGCGAGGCTCGGCTGGCGATGATCGACGGCGGCCTCCCGATTCCGGAGCTGCAATACGAGATCATCGACGGAAACGGGGAAGTACGGCGTGTGGACTTCGCATGGCCGGATGAGCGGGTGGCGGTCGAGTACGAGGGACTCGACTGGCACAGCGGCGCCGAGGCCATGCGCAGAGACCGCACGCGTCAGACGGCGCTGATGGATGTTGGCTGGATAGTCATCGCGATCGTCTTCGAGGATGTGCGGTACAGGGCATGGGACTTCGTCGCGCGTATCGACCGGCAGTTGCGCCGCGCTCACGCCGCGTGAGCGTGCGCAGACTGCGGGCGAAATGCGGCGTGTCGAGCTACAAACACGCGCGCTCGCGGTTAAGCGGCGAGCAGGTAGGTCGTCGTTCGTTGACGTGCGGGTCGGCCGATGCCTGCGGCGATCTCCACCAGCTCGGCGACGGTCTTTGCCGATCCGTACTCGGAGCCGGCCATCCGCGAGATCGTCTCCTCCATCAGCGTGCCGCCCAGGTCGTTGGCGCCGCCGTTGAGCATGACTTGTGTCCGCTCGACGCCGAGCTTGACCCAGCTGGTCTGGATGTGAGAGATCCTGCCGTGCAGCATGATCCGCGCCAGCGCGTGCACCGCGCGGTTGTCGCGGTGCGTCGGGCCCGGGCGCGCGCCGCCGGCCAGATACAGCGGCGAGCTCTGGTGCACGAACGGCAGCGGCACGAACTCGGTGAAACCGCCTGTGCGGTCGTGGATGTCGCGCAGAATCCGCAGATGCCCGATCCAGTGCCTGGGCGCGTCCACGTGGCCGTACATCATCGTCGAGCTGGACCGCAGCCCGACCTCGTGCGCGGTGGTGACGACCTCGATCCACGCAGACGTCGGCAGCTTGCCCTTGGTCAGCACCCAGCGCACCTCGTCGTCGAGGATCTCGGCGGCCGTGCCGGGAATCGTGTCCAGCCCCGCCTCACGCAGGCCGATCAGCCAATCCCGAATACTCAAGCCGCTTTTCGCGGCGCCGTTGACGATCTCCATCGGAGAAAACGCATGCACGTGCATGCTGGGCACCCGCTTCTTGACCGCCCGCACCAGATCGGCGTACCCGGTGGCGGGCAGCTCGGGATCGATGCCGCCCTGCATGCACACCTCGGTGGCGCCGTCGACGTAGGCCTGCCACGCGCGCTCGCCGACCTCGTCGTAGGACAGCGTGTAGGCGTCGGCGTCGCCCTTGCGCTGGGCGAACGCACAGAACCGGCAGCCGGTGTAGCAGATGTTCGTGAAGTTGATATTGCGGTTCACCACGAAGGTCACGTCGTCGCCGACGACGTCGCGTCGCAACGAATTCGCAAACGCCGCAACGGCATCCAAACCCGGCCCGTCGGCCGTCGCCAACGCCAGATACTCGGCGTCACTACACCCGGCGGGATCGCGCTCTGCCGACCGCAGCGCCGCCAACACGTCGGCGTCGACCCGCTCGGGTGCGCGCGCGGCCAACTCGGCCACCTTCTCACGCACCGACTCCCAGTCGCCGAACGCGCTGCCCAGATCACTGCGCGCTGCACTCAACCGACCCTCGGTGTCGATGGCGGCATTCAGGTCGACGCGGCCGGAGGACTCCAGCGCCGCGTCGGGCTCCTGCCATGGCCGGCCCACGGGATTGACGTCACGCGCGAAACCGGTCGCAGGGTCGGCCAGCGCCGAAACATGTCCGCGCACCCGCGGATCGATCCATGCCGCTCCCGCCAACACATACGGCGGATGCGCAGTCAGCCGCTGTACCAACTCGAAACCGGCCTCTGCCGTCACCGCGGCCAACTCGTCCAGCGCCGGCCACGGTCGTTCGGGATTGACGTGATCGGGCGTCAGCGGCGACACCCCACCCCAGTCGTCGACCCCGGCGCCGATCAGCGCCAGACACTCGCTGCGCGACACCAGGTTCGGCGGCGCCTGGATGCGCATCTTCGGCCCCAGCACCAGCCGCGCCACCGCCACCGTCGCGACGAAGTCGTCAAAGCCGGCGTCGGGCGCCGCACGCATCGCGGTGCCGGGCTTGGCGCGGAAGTTCTGCACGATCACTTCCTGGACGTGGCCGAACTCCTTGTGCGACTTGCGGATCGCATGCAACGTCTCGGCGCGTTCGACAAGCGTCTCGCCGATGCCCACCAGCAGCCCGGTGGTGAACGGGATCGACAGCCGGCCCGCATCGGTGAGTGTGCGCAGCCGCACCGCCGGGTCCTTGTCGGGGCTGCCGTAATGCGCCAGGCCTTTGGTTTCGAACAGCCGCCGCGACGTGGTCTCCAACATCATGCCCATCGACGGCGCAACAGGCTTCAGCCGTGACAACTCCGACCAACTCATGACGCCGGGATTCAGGTGCGGCAGCAGGCCGGTCTCCTCGAGCACCCGGATCGACATCGCCCGCACGTAGTCCAGCGTGGTGTCGTAACCTCGCTCATGAAGCCATTGCGCAGCCTCCGGCCATCGCGCCTCCGGACGGTCGCCGAGTGTGAAAAGCGCTTCCTTGCAACCTAATTCGGCTCCGCGGCGGGCAACCTCGACGATCTCGTCGGGCTCCATGTACATGCCGGCGCCCGCCGCGCGGAGCTTGCCCGGGACCGTCACGAACGTGCAGTAGTGACACTGGTCGCGGCACAGGTGAGTTACGGGGATGAAGACCTTGCGCGAGTAGCTGATCGGCAGCGGCCCGGCACGCCCCGACAGCCCCGCATTCCGCACCCGTGCCGCGCTGGCGCACAGGTCGGCGAGGTCGTCGCCACGGGCCGTCATCGCAACAGCGGCCTCGTCGACGTTCAGCGCCACCCCGTCACGCGCGCGCCGCAACACGCGCCGCAACGCCGATGCGCTCGGCTTCGGGGGCACCACGGGGATGGGCAGGACGGGCCGATCGTCGGGGGTCAACGCCACGCTCGTGTAACTCCTGCGGGGTCCAGAATCTTCCAGGCGCCTGCCATGCGTGTCAGCGTAGACCGCCGACCTGCCCCGCAGCTTGTCGGCGTCGCCATAGCAGGACCCCGGCCGGCAATGTGCCGAGGATCAGCAGCGCGGCCGCACTCCACTGGTCAAAACCGGGGCCGCCGAACACCACATCTCCGCCCGGACCGCTCAGCGTCATCGCCGCGAGCGTGAGAAGGAACGTCCACAGCGCCGTCGCAGCCACCCCCAGCGACGAGGTCCAGTGCAGCCCCGCCCACACCAGCAGCGCGTTCACCAGGCCGCTGATCAGCGCACTGACCGGAAACGGCACGGGACCGATGCGGACCTGGACGAACAGCCCCCCCAACACCGCCGAGATCACCCCGTCGACGGCGAGCAGCACCAGCACGATCACGCCCACTACGGAATCCACCGGCCGACCACTTGGGTCGTCGGTGGGTAAAGAACCAGTCAGGTCGGAATGCTGTCGAGCACGCTGACCAGCGAGCCGACCACCCACTGGAAACTATCGGCGTGCCACTGCCAGTACTCCAGTTGCGGATCCAGATCCGGGTCCATGCCGTCCCTCCCTTGCGCCGCTGGTGTGGTCGAAGCTTACGCGCAGCAACGTCGGCTATCCAAGGTCGAGCCCGGCCAGCAGATCGGTTTCCCAGCCGCGGTCGTCCAGCGGTCCGGGTGTGCCTGCGGCCAGCACGTAATGCTCCTGACCGCCGATCGGCAGTGCGAGGTTGTTGGACAAGGCGAACGATCGCCGGTTGGGCGCGACGCTGACCTGGGTGGCGTGGGCGGTGAGTGCGGCGACCTTCGCCGGAAGGTGCTCGCTCGCGTCGACGACGGCGTCGATCTCGTCGTCGGGATAGCCGAAATCGAAGTCGCCCGGCTCGGCCCGGATCCAGCTCTCCGGGATGTCGTCGATCGCGGCGAACGCGGCGTTGACGGCCGAGGTCGACAGCACAGCCCAGTAGAACTTCGGTACGGCCCAACCGGATTGGGCGACGGCGGCCGTGGTGACGGTGTGAGCATGGATGTGGTCCGGGTGCCCGTACCCGCCGTTGGGGTCGTAGGTGACGACGACGTGCGGGCGAAACCCGTCGATGATCGCCGTCAGCTCGTGCACGGCGGGGTCGCCCGCGTCGACGAACCGCGGGTGACGGCGAAGCGGCGTGCCCGCCATGCCCGAGTCCCGCCAGCGACCGGGACCGCCGAGGAAGTTCGGCCGGCCGGCACCGAGGATCGCCAACGCCTCCGTCAGCTCACCGATGCGGTAGCCGCCGAGTTGATCGGCATGGTCGACGGCCAACAGCGCGTAGCGGTCCCCGATCACCTCGCCTTCCTCACCGAGCGTGCAGGTCACCACTCGCACGTCGGCGCCGCGGCTCGCGTAGTGGGCGATGGTCGCGCCGGTGGTCAGCGTCTCGTCGTCGGGGTGGGCGTGGACGAACAGCAGCCGGGGAGATTCGCTCATGGCTACTGCGGCATCTTCACCCAGCGACCGGCGTCGGCGACGATCCCGACCGGCACCGCACCGGACAGGCTGACGTTCTCGACGCGCGGCCCGGCGGCGACGATCGTGGTGTCCTGCAGGATCGGCAGCACGGTCGCCATCTGCCACAGCTTGGGCTCGATGAAATCGATCACCTCGCCGATGGGGACGTGGCCCTGCAGCCCCGCGTCGATGCGCGGCTGAAGCGCCGGGTCGCACACGCCGGTGATGTTGTTGGGCACCGGAACCGGCGCGCCCGGCTCGGGTGCGGGCCCCGACGCCGGCGTGATCGGCGAAGCCGAGGTGGTCGGCATGGTCGTCGTCGGCGTCACGCTCGGTGTCGTCGCGTACGGCGTCGGCCCTCCGCCGAGCCCGGTGCAGCCGTAGCGCGACGCCATCTCGGTGGCTAGATCACCGCCGGCGCGATGCCAGCCGACGACCGCGTCCACCCGGTTGTTCGGCACCGCGTCGCCGTACAGCACCGCAGGGTCCAGCGGCTGAACCGACGCCGCGATCCCGACGTTGCGCAGCTGGTCGGCCGCGGTGTTGGCCACCGCGACAGATGTCGGGTCGTTCGCCGCGACCCCGATCACCAACGTCAGCGGAACGCCGTCCTTGCTGATCTGCCCGCGCGTGGACTCCGGCGTCGGCGAGGGCGGCGCCGGCGTCACCGGGTCGCCCGCGTCGATGTCGTACCCGGCCCGCATCAGCAGCGCGAGTGCGGCTTCCTTGCTCAACGCGGGCGGCGCGGTCGGCACATAGCCGGGGTCAGACGGTGCGCGCACCTGCGCCTGCGCCAGCGTGACGGTGTTGTCGCTGCCTGCCCCGACGGCTGCCAGCAGATCCACGTCAAGCAAGCCGAGGATCGCCTGGCGCACCCGCACGTCGGACAGCTTCGGCTGAACCGCACGCAGCGACACCTGCATGGTCCGCGGCGTCATGATCCTGGCCGTGCGCACGTCCGGGATCGCGGACAGCTGCGCGAAAGCCGCTGCGCCGCCGTGCACTTGGGCGACCTGGGTGTCGCCGTTGCGCATCGAGTCGGCCAGCGCCGCCGGAGCGCCCGCCCGCCGCATCAAGATGTGGTCGGGCAGCGCCTGCGCCGCCCAGAACCGGTCGTTGCGGGCCAGCAGGATTTCGTCGCGCTGCGGGTCGATGTTCTCGACGCGGAACTGCCCGCCGGTCACCGGCAGCGCCCGCGCCAGCCCGGCGGCGAAACCGCCCGGTGCGTCCTTGACGATGTGCGCGGGCAGGATGTCGGTGAACAGCTCTCGCCATGCCGGATACGGCGCCGAGAACGTCACCACCGCCTGCTTGCCGCCGTCGATCGACTGCACCGACGTGATCAGGTTGTACCCGGCCGGGTCGACCACGCCAGGTTGGGTGACCATCTGCCGCCACAAGTACCAGAAGTCGTCGGCACCGATCGGCGCGTTGTCGGTCCACTGGGCCTCGGGCCGGATCTTGTAGGTGACGGTGAACGGGTCGTTGCTGGTCACCTCGGCCGACAGCAGCAGTGTGGAGTCCATTTCCCAGCGGGAGCCGGTGGCCGTCGACGGATCCGGCACCGGCCGGAACGCGCTCGGCAACACCAACGACGCGACCGCCGCGTTCACCGGCGACTGGTCCGACAGCAGGTGCGGGTTGAATCCGGCGCCGATCGAGTCGATGCCCATGATGATCTGGAACGCACGTGCGGGCGGAGGCGCCGTGTTCTGCGACGTGTCGGTGCTCTGCGGCGCGGGCGGCGGGCTCACCGTGCAGGCCGACACGATCGCCAGCGCGCCGGCCAGGGCGACGGCACGCAGGGATCCTCTCGGCACGCCCTACAGGGTAATGATGACCACAAGACGCGCCCGCTAAGCGCGGCCAGCCGCCTTGGCGCGTGACCGGCTGCGGGCCCGTGTCGTGGCGTCCAACTCGGCCTTGCGCACGCGCACGATCTCGGGCGTCACCTCGACACACTCGTCGACCGCGCAGAACTCCATCGCCTTCTCGAGGTCGAGATCGATCGGCTTGGCCAGCGTCTCGATGACGTCCGCGGTGGAGCTGCGCATGTTCGTCAGCTTCTTCTCCCGGGTGACGTTGACGTCGAGGTCCTCCGCGCGCGGGTTCACGCCGACGACCATGCCCTCGTAGGTGTCCTGCCCGGGTTCGACCAAGAACGTGCCGCGGTCGGCAAGTTGCAGCAACGCGAACGGTGTGACGATGCCTGCGCGGTCGGACACCAGTGAGCCGGTGTGGCGGGACTTGATGTCGCCCGCCCATGGGTGATACCCGTCGAACACCCCGTTCGCGATCCCGGTGCCGCGGGTTTCGGTGAGGAAATCCGTGCGGAACCCGATCAGGCCGCGGCTCGGCACCAGGAAGTCCATCCGCACCCAGCCCGCCGCGTGGTTGGCCATCTCGACCATCCGGCCTTTACGCGCGGCCATCAGCTGGGTGATCGCGCCGACGTACTCCTCGGGGCAGTCGATGGTCAGCGCCTCGAACGGCTCGTGCAATGCGCCGTCGATCGTGCGGGTGACCACCTGCGGCTTGCCGACGGTCAGCTCGAAGCCTTCCCGGCGCATCTGCTCGACGAGCACCGCCAATGCCAGCTCGCCGCGGCCCTGCACCTCCCAGGCGTCGGGACGGTCGATGTCGACGACCCGGATCGACACGTTGCCGACGAGCTCGGTGTCCAGCCGCGACCGCACCATCCGCGCGGTGAGCTTGTGGCCGGTGACCTTGCCGGCCAGCGGTGACGTGTTGGTGCCGATCGTCACCGAGATCGCCGGCTCGTCAACGGTGATGCGCGGCAACGGTTTTGGCTCGGTCGGGTCGGCCAGCGTGTCGCCGATCATGATGTCGGGAAAACCGGCGACCGCGACGATGTCGCCGGCCTGCGCCTCGTCGGTGGGCTTGCGCTCGATGCCCTCGGTGGCCAGCAGCTCGGTGATCTTCGCGCTCGTGACGCCGTCTTCACGCAGCCACGCGACGGTCTGGCCCTTGCGCAGCCTGCCGTTGTAGACCCGCACCAGAGCCAAGCGGCCGAGGAACGGCGACGCATCCAGGTTCGCCACCAGCGCCTGCAGCGGCGCGTCGGGGTTGCCGGACGGCGGCGGGATGTGCTCGAGCAGCACGTCGAACAGCGGGTCCAAATCGGTGCCGTCCGGAATTTCGCCGTCGGGCGGCGCGGTGGTGCTGGCCACCCCGGCGCGGCCCGACGCGTACAGCGTCGGCAGCCCGAGCGCATGCTCGGCGGCTTTCGCCGCTTCGTCGTCGAGATCGGACGCCACGTCGAGCAGCAGGTCGTGGCTGGCGTGCACCACCTCCGCGATGCGCGCGTCTGGCCGGTCGGTCTTGTTGACGACGAGGATCACCGGCAGGTGCGCGGCCAGCGCCTTGCGCAGCACGAAGCGGGTCTGCGGCAGCGGCCCCTCGGACGCGTCGACCAGCAGCAGCACCCCGTCGACCATCGACAGCCCGCGCTCCACCTCGCCGCCGAAGTCGGCGTGGCCGGGGGTGTCGATGACATTGATCACGGTGACGCTGCCGTCGGGGTGATGCCGGTGCACCGCGGTGTTCTTGGCGAGGATCGTGATGCCTTTTTCGCGTTCCAGGTCGCCGGTGTCCATCACCCGCTCTTTGGCGTCGTCACCGCGGTGCGTCAGCGCGCCGGACTGCCGCAGCATCGCGTCGACCAGCGTCGTCTTGCCATGGTCGACGTGCGCGACGATCGCGACGTTCCGGAACTGCACTGGCTGATTGTGGCAGCGCAGTGGTCGATCGCGAAAACGGTCAGGCAGCAGCGACCGGCGCCGAGCGGTTCGGCAAGAGCAGGTAGGCGGCGGCGAGAAAGCACAGCGCTCCGAAGAACGTGCCCACGTTGGCCAGCAGCGCGTCGGCGGTGGCTCCCGCGCGGTTGACGAACGCTCCGACCGCTGACGCGCCGAACGCGATCGAGCCGAGCATGTTCACCCAGGCGGCCTGCCAGTCCCGCGAGCTCAGCTCGAACGCTCCGATGCTCAGTGTCACCGCCACGACCGCCAACACACCGCTGACCAGGAATGCCACCGACCCGTTGGCGTCGGGCAACCACACGAAGCGGCGCTGCGCC
This sequence comes from Mycobacterium sp., assembly GCA_036390735.1. Lineage (GTDB taxonomy): Bacteria > Actinomycetota > Actinomycetes > Mycobacteriales > Mycobacteriaceae > Mycobacterium. The sequence goes on from DASWBF010000219.1 coordinate 8,891, forward strand.
GGTACCCGGTGGGCCAGTAATGCCGCGCCGGTGCTGAGGTTGAACAGCAGGGTGCCGACGAACTGGATTGCCGACGACAGCCAGTCGGCACGCGCGGACGGGTCTGCCCACGACCGGCTTGCCGGGGATCGACTCTGCATCAGCTGAATGAATGCGGCGCTGGTGAAAAACCATGAGCCGACGAAGCACAGCGCGTTGGTGGCCGTTGCGCTGGCGACACTCGCGAATCCGGGTGCCGTGCCGACCGCGAAGAACGCCGACCCGATCATGAAGAGCCAGCACTGCCGCCAGAGCGTCACGCGGCCGATTGTCTCAATGCAGGGCACATGGCCGTCGCGTCGAGTCCGTTGCAGCGGAGAAGGCGCGCTAGCCTCGGGGACCGTGGGCGCAGGCATGGAGCAGACCAAGTCACCGCTGACGGTGATCGGAAACCCTAGCAGTGCAGCCAGTTACGCGGCCGGCCAGGACCGCGCGCCGCGCGCGCTGCGCGATGCCGGGTTGATCCCTGCGTTGATCGCGGCTGGACGAAAAGTCGTCGATACAGGAGATCTGCCGCAGCAGATCTGGCGGCCTGATCGAGTCAATCCCCGCGCGCAGAATGTGTCTGCCGTGGTCGAAAACCTGTCCCTGTTACGCATGCGGCTGACGCCGGTCTTACGTGACGGCGGTGACGTGCTCGTGCTCGGGGGCAACTGCACCGGCGCGTTGGCCTGTGTGGCGGCGATGCGGGACGCGACGGAACGCCCTCCCGCCCTGCTTTACATAGACCGCCATCTGGACTGCAACACCCCCGAAAGCACCACCGACGGGGCGCTCGACTGGATGGGCATGGCTCACGGGTTCGACCTGCCCGGGACGGTCGACGCGGTGTGTCGTGCTCTGGGGCATCGACCCCTTCTCGACCCGGACGGGGTGGCGTTCTTGGGCGTCGATCTCGCTCTCGCCACCGAGTGGGAGCGCCGACAAGTGCAGGAGAGATCGCTGTTCGTTGTGAGTTCGGAAGAACTGAGCCGCCGCCCCGGCGAGGCGACTGCCGACGCGCTGGCTCGGCTGCCCGCCGGGCCGCTGATCGTCCACGTGGACGTGGATGTCCTGGATTTCGTCGACGCGCCGCTGGCCGAGAACACCGATGGACGCAATTCCGGGCCCACACTCGACGACCTGCGCATCACACTGGATCAGGTCAAGCGCTGCGGAGGCGCACGCGTCCTGTCGATCGGCGAACTGAATCCCACCCGATCCGCGGGCGACCCG
>DASWBF010000220.1:0-11004 GCA_036390735.1 Mycobacterium sp.
GCAAAATCCGTGACACTAGAGGGTCGCCGGTCGCAGCACCACCACCGACTTCGTGCGCGCACCGTCGTCGCGTAGTAACGCGACGACGCGTCCGTCGGGTGCTGTCGCGGCGTACACACCGTCGATACCGGCCGGCGCCAATGCCCTTCCGTGGCGTGCGAATTCGGCCTCGTCGGGATTGAGGTCTCGGCGCGGGAAGGTCATCAAGCACGCCTCGTCCAACGAGTAGGACAGGCAAGGGTGATCGGCGAGGTCGTCCAGGGTGTGCGCCTGGTCGAGGCCGAACCGGCCGACCCGGGTGCGGCGCAGCGCGGTCAGGTGCCCGCCGACACCCAGCGCCGCGCCGACGTCGCGGGCCAGTGCGCGGATGTATGTGCCCGACGAGCAGTCCACCTCGACGTCCACGTCGACGACACCCTGCTGGCGCCGGATTGTCAGCGCGTCGAACCGGTCGATGCGCACGGTGCGCGCGGCCAGCTCGACGGGCTGACCCTCGCGGACCAACCGGTAGGCCCGCTTGCCGCCGACCTTGACCGCGCTCACCGCCGACGGGACCTGACGAATTTCGCCCCGCAGCGCGGCGATTGCGGCGTTGATCGCGGCGTCGGTCACCTCGTCGGCGGCTGCGGTGCGCACGACATCACCGTCGGCGTCATCGGTCGTGGTGGCCTGCCCGAGGCGGATCGTTGCGGCGTACGACTTCGTCGACGCCGTCAACAGACCGAGGATCTTCGTCGCGCGTTCGACACCGATCACCAGTACGCCCGTGGCCATCGGATCGAGCGTGCCGGCGTGGCCGACCTTGCGAGTCGCGAAGATTCGACGGCAGCGGCCGACGACGTCGTGGCTTGTCAAGCCGGGCGGTTTGTCGACGACGACCAGGCCACTCACAACACGATCGCTGTCAGCGCCAGCCGCTCACGCACCGACCACCGACCGCGCAACGCCGTCAGCGGCGGTCCTGACAATGCGGTCGGGTCGATCAGGATCTGTGACACGAACTCGCCGCTGATCCCGTCGGAGTTGACGTCGAAAACGATGTGGGCGTCCTCGAAGCCCAGCCAGCGCCGCGTCAGCGGATACCACGCCTTGTACGTTGCTTCCTTGGCGCAGAACAGGATTCGATCCCAGTGCAACTCATCCGGCATGGCCGCCAATTCATGCCGCTCCGCCGGAAGGCTCACCGCGTCGAGCACTCCGTTCGGAAGCACACCGTGTGGCTCGGCGTCTATGCCCACCGACCGCACCTCCGAAGCCCGGCCCACCACCGCCGCTCGGAAGCCCTCGCAGTGCGTGAGGCTGCCCACCACTCCGTCCGGCCAGCACGGTTCGCCCTTGTCCCCCTTCAAGATCGGCGCCGGCGGCACCCCGAGCTCCCCTAGCGCCAACCGGGCGCAGTGCCGGACGGTGACGAACTCGTTGCGGCGCTTTGCAACCGACCGCTCGATCAGCGGCTCTTCGTCGGGCAGCGGCTTGAGGTCAGGCGGGTCCGCGTACATCTCGGCGGCGGCCACCGAGTCGGACACCACGGTCGAGATGAGCATCATCTACTGGCTCGTTGCTGGATTCGCTCGCGCACGCGTTCCGCGTTGGCCCGCATCTCAGGTGTGATCACGAAGTGGCCGCCGAACTCGTTGAGGTAGCCCGGCGCATACTCCGGGTCGGGCAGCACCTGCCGCAGCCACCGATACGGCTTGCGGCGCCGCCACTCTCGCGGATAGCCCACCGACACCTCTTCGAAGCGGACGCCGTCATACCACGTGGTCCGGGGAATGTGCAGATGCCCGTACACCGAGCACACCGCGTTGTAGCGGGTGTGCCAGTCCGCGGTCGCCGTCGTGCCGCACCAGAGCGAGAACTCGGGATAGAACAGCGCCTCGCACGGCTCGCGAACCAGCGGGAAGTGATTCACCAACACTGTTGGCGTCATCCAGTCCAGTTGCTCGAGCCGCTCGCGGGTGTAGGCGACCCGCTCCCGGCACCATGCGTCGCGGGTGGCGTACGGCTCCGAGGACAGCACAAACTCATCGGTGGCCATCACGTTGCGATCCCGCGCGATCGCCAGCCCCTCCGACTTCGACGACGCGCCCGCGGGCAGGAATGTGTAGTCGTACAGCAGAAACATCGGCACGATCGTCGCGGGGCCGCCCTGCTCCGTCCACACCGGAAACGGGTGCTCCGGGGTGACGATCCCCATCGCATCGCACATGTCGACCAGATAGTCGTAGCGGGCGCGGCCGAATACCTGAACGGGGTCCTTGCCCGTCGTCCACAGCTCGTGGTTCCCGGGCACCCAGATCACCTTGGCGAACCGCCGCCGCAGCAGGTCCAGCGACCATCGGATGTCGTCGGTGCGTTCGGCGACGTCGCCGGCGACGATCAGCCAGTCGTCCGGCGACGACGGGTACAGCGACTCGGTGACCGGCTTGTTGCCGGTATGACCCGTGTGAATGTCACTGACAGCCCAGAGCGTCGCCACAACAGACCAGATTACTGAAGACGCGGCACACCACCGCCCAGCGAACTAGAACAGGTTCTCATTTACCGTCGTGCGGACGGTGACGCACCGCTAAACTCCCCGGCAGGGGTGCAGCGATGAGCGCTTGCGCGAAGAGCAATACGGCCCAGCAGAGGGGGTGCCATGGCCACCAGGTTGCGGCTGTTCGCCGTGCTGTGTGCCCTGGTGGCCGCCGTGGTCGTGGTGGTGCAGTCCGCGCCAGCGAACCTCGCCGCAACCCGCAACGTGCAGCTGCGGTCCACCGCCGTTCCGATGGACAGCCCGACCACCACGATCAAGTGGCCGGTGATCGACATGGTCGACCCGAGCCCGTTCGTCCCGTGCGAGGACATCCCGCTCGACGTCATCGAGCGGCTCGGCCTGGCGTTCACCCCGCCCGAACCCGAAGACGGCCTGCGCTGCCACTACGACGCGGCCAACTACCAGATGGCGATCGAGCCGATCATCTGGCGCACGTATCAGCAGAGCCTCTCCCCCGACGCAGTCGAGACCACCGTCAACGGCCACCGCGCCGCCTCGTTCTGGGTGATGAAGCCCACCGACTGGAACAACAAGTGGTGGTTCTCCTGCATGCTCATGTTCGAAACCAGCTACGGCGTGATCCAACAGTCGCTGTTCTTCTCGCCGGTCTACTCGGATCCCGACGTAGACTGCCCGAGCGAGAACATGGCACGAGCCCAGCAGCTCGTCCCCTACTACAAGTTCTGACGTTGACCACTACCACGCAGCGGCCCGTCGGGCCGCGAATTCGGCGCATGGCCAGGCGTTCCGGCCATCGAGCCATGGCGCGTCTTTTCGGGCTGCCCGCGCCCACGACCCACTACACGGTGGAGCGCGGTCTGCGGATCCCGATGCGCGACGGGGTCGACCTGGTGGCCGACCACTATGCGCCCACCGACGCCACTAAGGGCACGCTGCTGGTCCGCGTGCCCTACGGCCGGGGCCTGCCGTTATCGCTGCTCTACGCCCGGCTGTACGCCGCCCGCGGCTACCACGTCGTGATGCAGAGCGTGCGCGGCACCTCCGGCTCGGGTGGGGTGTTCGAGCCGTTTATCTATGAAGCATCCGACGGTGCCGACACCGTCGAGTGGCTCCGCCGGCAGCCGTGGTTCACCGGGCGATTCGCGACGATCGGCTCGTCGTACCTGGGAACCGCCCAGTGGGCGCTGCTGACGGACCCACCTCCGGAGCTCGCCGCAGCCGTCGTCACCGCTGCACCACACGACTTGCGCACCTCGATGTGGGGCACCGGCGCCTTTCGCCTGACCGACGTGCTCGGCTGGTCGGACGTGGTGTCTCATCAGGAACACGGCAGTCGGCTCCGCGGGATGATCTGGGCTGCCGGAGCACGCCGGCGACTGACGCGGGCGATGGCCGCGGTGCCGTTGGGTGAGTCGGCCCGCTCATTGCTGGCCGACGGCGCCGCATGGTTCGAATCGTGGCTGGAGCACCACGACCCCGAGGCCCCGTTCTGGGAGCCGTACCGGTTCGGCGCCGCCCTGACACAGGTGACGGTTCCGGTGCTGTTGATCGGCGGCTGGCAGGACAGCTTCCTCAGCCAGACACTCGAGCAGTATCAGGTCTTGCGCGGCCGCGGCGTCGACGTCGGGTTGACCGTGGGCCCGTGGACGCACGCGCAGTTGACAGCGACGGGCGCCGGGCGAGTGGCCCGCGAATCACTGGAATGGCTCGACCGACACTTGGCCGATGCTCCTACCGGCATGGCCCGGAGTCCAGTGCGCGTGTACATCACCGGCGACGATTGGGTCGAGCTGCCGGATTGGCCGCCGCCGACGTCTCCGCGAGTGCTCTTTCTGGCGCCGGGTGCGGCGTTGAGCGACCGCCCGCCACCCGACACCGGTGGCTCGTCGACGTTCACCTATGACCCTGCAGATCCGACTCCGATCCTCGGTGGACCGCTGGTGCTGGCCGCGAAGGGCGGATATCGCGAGGACAGTAGGTTGGCTCGACGCGCGGATGTGCTGAGCTTCACGTCAGACCCGCTGCCGTCGGACCTCTACGTCGTCGGACACCCCGTGGTCGAGTTGTCGCACGCCGCCGACACCCCGCACGTCGACGTCGCGGTGCGGGTGAGCGAGGTTGACTCGCGGGGGCGTTCGCGCAACGTCAGCGACGGCTACCGGCGCGTGACCACATCGTCGGAACCGGGCGGTGTCCACGTCGAACTCGAGGCGGTGGCCCACCGCTTCCGGGCGGGTTCGAGAATCCGGCTGCTCGTCGCCGGCGGCGCCCACCCGCGGTTCGACCGCAACCTCGGCACCGGCGAACCGACGCTCACCGCGCAGCGGCTGGTCCCCGCCACCCACACCGTGCATCACGGCGCCGCCGGAGCCTCGCGGCTCATTCTTCCGTCGACGCGGCAGCGACCGTCAGCCCACGGCGCGCCGGACCCGGTCGGCGATTCCGCGTAACGTCGCGTCGTCGTGCACCGGCGGGCCCCAGTCCGGGGCGACCGGGACGTCGACCCAGCTGGTGCAGCCCGCGTAGTCCGATGTGCGGGCCAGTCGCACTGGTTCGGTGAGCGCGCACGCCTGGACCACCAGCACGGTCAGCCGGTGCTTCGGACGGAAATCCAGGCGGTCCTCGCGCACCGACTCCTGCGTCCAGATGTGCAGCGGCTCAATGTCGGTCAACCCATCGGGATTCGAAACTGACACGGCAGCAACGACTTTCGCGCCAGCACGCAACATGATGTGATCGTCGTCGCTGTCGGCGGCGGCCGGCGCCAGCAGATCGCGGTGTTCTTCCCGCACGCGTTCGGCATGGCTGTGCGCGACCGTCGGGAACAGCAGGAAACGCTGCGCGGCGACCTCGAAGCGCTTCTCGCCGATGCCGCCCTTGCGCAGCAGCACGGTCTGCCGCCCGTCGAGCAGCGCGTGCACCGCCGCGCTCCATTCCTTGAGCGCAGGCCTGCTCGAGGTGGCTGTCATGCCCTCAGCCGGGCGCGTACTTCCGGTCGGCGCAGCGGCGGAATGGACTTCGGCGGCTGCTTACGCGGCGGCAATTCGGACAGCAGGCGTGACGTGGTGGCAGTGACCTCGGCGACGGCCGCCTCGAACGCGTCGACGTTGGCCGCCGACGGACGCGTGATCCCGCTGACCTTGCGCACGTACTGGCGGGCGGCGGCCTCGATCTCCTCGTCGGTGGCGGCAGGCTGCAGCCCGCGAAGCTCGGTGATGTTTCGGCACATGCCCCGACGATAGGCTCACCTCGTGGCTGACGACGATGTGCTGCTGATCGAAACCGCCGACCGGGTCCGGACTCTCACGCTCAACCGCCCCCACGTGCGCAATGCACTGTCGACGAAGTTGCAAGACACGCTGTTCGATGCGTTAGCCCGGGCGGAGACCGACGACGACGTCGACGTGGTGATCCTGACCGGCACAGATCCCGCATTCAGCGCGGGTGTGGACCTGAAGGAGATCAGCGCCGGCCTGCATCGGCCCAAGGGCCGCACCGGCGAGGACCTGTCCACGGTTCGCTGGCCGTCGATGACCAAGCCGGTGATCGGTGCGATCAACGGTGTGTGCGTCACCGGCGGCTTCGAATTGGCGCTGAGCTGCGACATCCTGATCGCCTCGGAGAACGCCCGGTTCGCCGACACCCACGCTCGGGTGGGCTTGTTGCCAGGCTGGGGTTTGTCGGTGCGGCTGCCGCAGGTGGTTGGGCGCGGCATGGCGTACCGCATGAGCCTGACCGGCGACTACCTCGGCGCCTACGATGCGCTGCGCGTCGGGCTGGTCACCGAGGTGGTGCTGCACGACGAACTGATGGACACCGCACGGGCGGTGGCGGCGTCGATCGTCAACAACAACCGCGCGGCGGTGCAAGCGCTCCTGGCGTCGTATCACCGTATCGACGAGGCGCAGACGAGGGAGGCCTTCGCGATCGAGCACGAGTCCGCGGAGAACTGGCTGCGCACGAACGCCAGCAGCGCCGACATCGCCGCGAACCGCGAGGCCGTCATCAAGCGCGGCCGCTCCCAAGTGCGTTGACGGCGTAGGCTTCCCGAGTGAACGAGGCACATCAGTTCTGCGGCAGCGACGAGTGGCGGCAGATGATTCGCGACGTGATTTTGCCTTGGGCGCTCGACGGCACCGACCTCGGCGACGAGGTTCTCGAAGTCGGCCCCGGTTACGGCGCCACGACCGATGTGCTCAGCTGCGCGGTGCCTAAGCTCACGTCGGTCGAAATCGACGACGAGCTCGCCGCGATGCTGACCGACCGGTTCGCGGGCAGTCCCGTCGTGAGCATCGTCCACGGCGACGCGTGCGACCTCGACTACGAGGTCGGTCACTTCTCGGGCGCGGCCTGCTTCACGATGCTGCACCACGTCGCTCCCGCCGAACGACAGGACCGGCTGTTCGGCGAGATCGCACGGGTTCTGCGGCCAGGGGCCCCGCTGGTCGCCAGCGACAGTCTCGCCAGCGACGAACTCGCGGCCGCTCACGATGGCGACACCTACAACCCGGTCGACCCGGCGTCCTTGGCCACACGGCTGGAGAGGGCCGGGTTCACACGCGTCGCCGTGCGGACCAACGAGTACGGCTGGGCAGCGGTCGCGGTCCGAGCCCCGACGGGCTAACCGGTTCCGGTCACTGCCCATCGGCCGGAGAACGCCCGCCAGCCGACGAACACCAGCCGCAGCACGATGAAGGCGGACAGCCCCGACCAGATGCCGGCCAGGCCCCAGCCGAAGACCAGCGACAGCCAGATCAGCGGCAGGAACCCCACCAACGCGCTGATCACGGTCGCGTTGCGCATGAACACCGCATCGCCGGCGCCGAGCAGCACGCCGTCGAGGCCGAACACCACCCCAGCGACCGGCAACTGCGCAACCAGAAACCACCACGGCACCTCGACGGCGTCGAGCACGGACCGGTCGTTCGTGAACAGCTCCGGCAACACCGAGGCGCCGAGCGCGACCACCACCGCCAGCACCGACGCAGCGAGCGTCGAAAACACCGTCACCCGCCACGCTACCGACTTGGCGTGCGCCGCCAGCCCCGCGCCCAGCGCGGCACCGACCAGCGACTGAGCCGCGATGGCGAGCGAATCCAGCACCAGCGCAAGGAAATTCCACAGTTGCAGTACCACTTGGTGTGCGGCCACCGCCGCCGCCCCGAAACGGGCCGCGACCGCCGCGGCAGATACGTAGCACACCTGAAATGCCACAGTGCGCACGAACAGGTCCCGACCCATGACCACCTGTGCGCGCAACACCGACCAGTTGACGCCCAGCGGCACGTGTTCGACGAGCAGCGCCCGAGCGAACAGCAGCGCCGCGACCCACTGCCCGACCAGGTTCGCGACGGCCGAGCCGGCCAACTCCATGCGCGGCAGCCCGAGCCACCCATAGACCAGCAGCGGGCACAGCACCGCCGACACCGCGAAGCCGATGACCACATACTGCAGTGGCCGCACGGTGTCCTGCACACCACGCATCCAGCCGTTGCCCGCCAGCGACATCAGCATCGCGGGGGCGGCGATCACCGCGATCCGCAGCCACGACAACGCCTCTCCGGCGATGTCGCCCGTCGAGGCGATCGCCCACACGATCGGCACCGCGGCCGCCTGCACCACGACGACGAACAACGCACCGAGAGCCAACGCCAGCCAGGTGGCCTGCACACCTTCGCGCACCGCCGACGCCCGATCGCCCGCCCCGAAAAACCGTGCCGATCGTGCCGTCGTGCCGTACGACAGAAACACCAGGCCCGACCCGACCATGCTGACGATCAGGCCACCGATCGCCAGGCCGGCCAACGCCAGGGCGCCGAGACGTCCGACGACAGCCGTGTCGAAGAGCAGATACAGCGGTTCGGCAGCCAAGACCACCAGCGCCGGCAAAGCCAGCGCGGCGATGCGCCGGGTGCTTGCCGTCGAGTCCCCCGAGGCAGTCAATTCCACTCCCTTACCGAGCCGCCGCATCGAGATTTCTTGTATTCCCCGAGGATTCTGACGCATAAGGGCTGTCGCGGTCTCCTCCAAGGCAATCTCTGCCGCACAGGTCCTATCGGAGACGAAGTCTAGAATCGGTGGCGGCGGTCGGGTGCCACCCAGCACCGATAAGGAGCCAGCATGAAACGACTACTCGTTGGGCTAACGACGACTGTGCTGCTGTCGGGAGGCGTCGCGGGGGTCTCGGACGCAGGTACCGCTCAAGCGCTACCCGGTCCTGCGCCGCTGAATAGCTGGCCCGGCTGTCCGGAAGACAGCCCGTCCGGCCCATGTCACTGGTGTCCAGGAGATCCCCCGGTGCAGACCGGCAATCTTCGTGTGAACCCAGTGATTTGGGACCCGAATGTCTGCCACACCTACTATTACGTCTATTTCGGGCAGGGCAATGTCGCCCAGAATATTTGGGAGGGAGAGACCCCGCCGCCGCCGCCTCCACCTCCGCCGCCAGGCCTTAATTTCTGCCCAATTCCCCCGTGGTGTCCGTGATCTAGTCCGGGGTCTCGAAACTTCGTGTCGCAGATGGCACAGCGATATGTCGGACATCGTTGACCGGCGGTGAAACGATACTGGCGTGGGGCCCAGCGGGGATGGTGGCGGTGGACTGACAGGGACGGAGCTGTTCTGTCCTTCCTGCGGCGCGCAATCTGCCCCTACAGCCAAGTTCTGTAGCGAGTGCGGTAAGCGACTCACGCAAGCCACCCCATCGGCTGAGTACAAGCAGGTGACGGTCCTGTTCGCCGATGTCGTTCATTCGATGGAGCTCGCGGCAGCGGTGGGTCCGGAGCGGCTGCGCGAGATCATGGCGGACCTCGCCGACCTCTGCGCTGCAGTGGTGCAGCGGTACGGCGGCACGGTGGACAAGTTCACCGGAGACGGCATCATGGCGGTGTTCGGTGCGCCGGTGGCGCTGGAGGACCACGCCGTTCGCGCCTGCCTGGCGGCCTTGGGAGTTCAGGAGGAAGCTAGGCGGCTTGCAACCGACGTCCGTGAGTGCGACGGTGTGGACCTCCAGTTGCGGGTGGGTCTTAATTCCGGTCAGGTGATAGCCGGTGAAATTGGTTCTGGGCGTTTCGGTTACACCGCGATCGGTGAGCAAGTTGGGATGGCTCAGCGGATGGAATCGGTCGCGCCGCCCGGTGGCGTGATGCTCAGCGAGTCAACAGCGCGCCTGGTTGAGAACGCTGCCTTGCTGGGCGAACCCGAGGTGATCCCTATCAAAGGTTCTGACCTCGCGGTGCCAGCGCGTCGACTGCTCGCGGCCAGGCAGCGCGGTGGACCTGCTCCCTGGCAGCCAACCTTGGTGGGCCGCGACCTGGAGGCCAATACCATCGCCGGGCTATTGGATCGGTCGATCACTGGCCGCGGATGTGTGGTCGGTGTCGTGGGACCAGCGGGCATCGGTAAGACCCGTCTCGTCGGTGAGGCGATGACGCTTGCGAAAAGCCTTGACGCCGAGGTGTTCTCAATCTCGTGCGAATCGCACGCGAAGGACATCCCGTTCCATGCGGTAACGCGGCTGCTGCGCGCTGTCGCCCGTGTCAGCGGTCTGGACGATGAGACCGCCCGCGCGCAGGTGCGCGCGCGTATTCCGGATGCTGATGAGCAGGACCTGCTGCTGCTCGATGACTTGCTGGGCATCGCCGACCCCGAAGTAGAACTGCCGAAGATCGATCCCGATGCCCGGCGGCGCCGGTTAACGGCGTTAATCAACGCAACCCAGTTGGCCCGGACCGATCCGTCGGTCCTGGTCATCGAGGATGCGCATTGGATCGACGACGTTAGCGAATCCATGCTGATCGACTTCCTTGCCGTGATCCCACAGACCCGGTCCATGGTGTTGATCACCTATCGTCCGGAGTACCGCGGAGCGCTGGCACAGATCCCCGGTACGCAGACGATTGCGCTTGCCCCACTGACGGATTCGCAAACCTCGACGGTGATCGGCGAGTTGCTGGGCGCCGATCCGTCAGTAAGCGGCGTCACCGCGCTCATTGCAGCCCAAGTCGCCGGGAACCCGTTCTTCGCCGAAGAGATCGTGCGCGATCTTGCAGACCGGGGAGTCCTGGAAGGGGAACGCGGCAGATACGTCTGCAGAACCGAGGTAGCCGATGTCACCGTGCCGGCCACCCTGCAGGCCGTGATCGCCGCACGCATCGATCGCCTCCAACCCGCAGGCAAGCGGACATTGAACGCGGCCTCGCTGATCGGGTCGCACTTCATGACCGACTTGTTCCCGAATCTAGGTGTTGACCCGGTTTTCGACGAGTTGATCAAGGCCGAGCTGATCGATCAGGTGAAGTTCACCCCTCGCGCCGAGTACGCGTTTCGCCACCCATTAATCCGCACGGTGGCCTATGCGTCGCAGCTCAAGGCCGATCGCGCAGAGCTGGCTGCTTCGAATGCGTGCGCTGCTGGCTCGCGCCCACGGCGACGACGAGGCCTACCGCGAGCTCAAGGAGCGCTACCGCGACATGGCGACGTCGCTCGATTTCGAGGGGCATATG
>DASWBF010000221.1:0-7159 GCA_036390735.1 Mycobacterium sp.
GCCTTGCAGCGACAATTTCACCATTTCGCAACAGGGCACAGGGCTACTCCGAGGCGGGCACAAAGCACTCCCCCAGCCGGGGTGACTCCTCAGGCGGCTGTGACTTACCCGGCTACTCAGGCGGAGGCTGCTGGCCTGGTAGCAGGCCACGTTTCTGGCGTCGCAGCACTTCAGCACGCAGATAGGCGATGAGCAGCCACACCCCGGTGAACAGCACGCCGATGAACCCGATCGCGGGGTCCACGAAGAAGCCGGCGAGCAGCACGACCTGAACGGCCAGGTTGACCCAGATCGCCCACGAATGGCGCTGGAACGCCGGAAGTACCACCAGCAGCGCGGCCACAGTGATCAGGTACGTGGCGGTGGCCTGCGGAAGCTCGTGCCCGACGACCAGGACGACCGGAAGAGCCAGCAGCACCACGACAGCCTCCAGCAGCAGGATGCCGGCCATCACGCCGCGGAAGCTCTTCCATGGGTCGGGTTGGGTCATGCCGGATCCTTTCCGAACAGCGTCCTGGCGGCGCCCGCGGTGACCACCGACCCGGTGATCACGATGCCCGCGCCCGAAAAGCCGTCGTCCGCACCGGCGTCCTCGACCAGCGCGGTGGCGGTCTCGATCGCGTCCGGCAGCGTTGCTGCGCGAACCACGCGCTCGGTCCCGAACCGCTCGACGGCGGCGTCGGTCAACATGTCCACGTCAAGACCTCGCGGCGAGCCGTTGTGGGTGACGACGATCTGGTCGAGCCGCGGTTCCAGCGCCGCGAGGATTCCGGCGACGTCCTTGTCGGCCATCACCGCCACCACACCGACGAGATACCGGAAGTCGAACTCCTCTGCCAGGGTCGTGGCCAGTGCGGCGGCACCCGCGGGATTGTGGGCGGCATCCAACAGCACGGTCGGCGCGGAGCGCACGCGTTCGAGCCGGCCGGGGCTGGTGACCGCGGCGAACCCGGCGCGTACCGCATCGACGTCGAGTTGGCGCTGCACGCCCGCGCCGAAGAACGCCTCCACCGCAGCGAGCGCGATCGCCGCGTTGTGGGCCTGGTGCTCGCCATGCAATGGCAGGAACATGTCGGAGTACACGCCGCCGAGGCCCTGCAGGGTGACGACCTGGCCGCCTACCGCGATCTGCCGGTCCAGCACCGCGAACTCCGAATCCTCCCGTGCCACAGCGGCATCCGCGCGGACAACCTGGGCGAGCAGCACCTCCATCGCCGCGGGAGGTTGCCGTCCGATGACCGCGACGGTGTCGGTCGGGTCGAGAGATTCGGGCTGCCGGGTGATGATGCCCGCCTTCTCGTTCGCGATGTCGCCGATGTCGTGGCCGAGGTAGTTGGTGTGGTCGACACTGATCGGGGTGATGACCGCGACCGGCGCGTTGACGACGTTGGTCGCGTCCCAGCGACCGCCGAGGCCCACTTCGACGACCGCGACGTCGACGGGAGCATCGGCGAACGCCCCGAACGCCATCGCCGTGACGACTTCGAACTTGCTCATCGCCGGACCGCCTGCGGCCTGCGACTGCTTGTCCACCATCTGCACGAACGGTTCGATCTCGCGGTACACCTCCACGTAGCGCGCCGGGGTGATCGGCTCGCCGTCGATCGCAATGCGCTCCACCGCCGACTGCAGGTGCGGGCTGGTGGTGCGGCCGGTGCGCTGGTTCAGCGCGGTCAACAGCGCGTCGACCATTCGGGCGACGGACGTCTTGCCGTTCGTGCCCGCGATGTGAACCGACGGGTAGCTGCGCTGCGGCGAGCCCAGCAGGTCCATCAGCGCGCTGATGCGCGTAAGGCTGGGGTCGATCTTGGTTTCCGGCCAGCGCTGATCCAGCAGATGCTCCACCTGCAAAAGCGACGCGATCTCGTCGGGAGTGGGCGCGACGTTCACAGGCCACCGTCTCCTCGCCGAAACTGCATTTTCACAGCGGAAGTCCGAGTACGGGCCTGCCGGAATACGCAGTTTCGGCGCTGAGGCTCATCACAGGCTGCTGAGGCGATTCGTGATCCGCTCGACCTCTTCTTGCGCGACCTGCTGACGTCCGCGGATCTTCTCGACGACGTCGGCGGGCGCCTTGGCCAGAAACGCCTCGTTGCCGAGCTTGGCCGAGGTCATGGCGAGCTCTTTCTGCGCGGCGGCCAAATCCTTTTCCAGTCTTCGCCGTTCGGCCTCGATGTCGACGCTTCCCGAGGTGTCGAGCTCGACGGCCACGGTCCCGCCGGTGAGTCGCACCTCCACCGACGCGGTCGCGTTGAAGCCGTCGTCGGGATCGGTGAGCCATGCCAGTGACCTGAACGCAGGAACCTGGCCGTCGAGATCGGCGGGCTCGATTCCCGACATGCGCGCAGGCACTTTCTGCCGGTCGGCCAGTCCCTGGTCGCTGCGGAACCGGCGCACCTCGGTGACCAGCTTCTGCATGTCGGAAATACGCTGGGCTGCAACAGCGTCCAACTGCCTACCTGATGGCTTCGGCCACTCAGCGATGACCAGCGACTCGCGTTCAGTCAGCGCCTTCCATAGCGCTTCGGTGACGAACGGCATCACCGGGTGCAGCAACCGCAGCAACGTGTCGAGCACCTCGGCAAGCACCGCGGTGGTGTGCTGCACGCCGTTGTTGAGTTGTACCTTGGCCAGCTCGACGTACCAGTCGCAGAACTCGTCCCACGCGAAGTGGTACAGCGCCTCGCAGGCGCGGCTGAATTCGTAGCCGTCGAACGCCGAATCTACTTCGGCGCGAACCTCTTCCAGCCGGCCGAGGATCCACTGGTCCGCGTCGGTCAGCTCGGCGTCGTCCGGCAGCGGCGCTGGGCGGGCGCCGTAGATCAACGCGAACCGCGTCGCGTTGAACAGCTTCGTGGCGAAGTTGCGCGACGCCCTGGCGTGGTCCTCGCCGATGGTCAGGTCACCACCGGGGCTGGCGCCGCGGGCCAGCGTGAACCGCAGCGCGTCGGCGCCGAACTTCTCGACCCAGTCCAGCGGATCGATGCCGTTGCCGCGCGACTTGCTCATCTTGCGACCGAATTCGTCGCGAATCAGCCCGTGCAGGAACACATTTCGGAACGGAACCTGCGGTCCCCGCGACCCGTACAGCGTGAGCGCGTCGTCGTTCGCGACGAACATGCCGAACATCAGCATCCGCGCGACCCAGAAGAACAGGATGTCGTAGCCGGTGACCAGAACGTCGGTCGGGTAGAACTTCCGTATTTCCGGGGTGTGGTCCGGCCAGCCCATGGTCGAAAACGGCCACAACGCCGACGAGAACCAGGTGTCGAGCACGTCGGGGTCCTGCTCCCAGCCCGCGGGCGGGGTCTCGTCGGTACCGACGCAGACCATCTGTCCGTCGGGGGCGTGCCAGATCGGAATCCGGTGTCCCCACCACAGTTGCCGGGAGATGCACCAGTCGTGCATGTTGTCGATCCAGCCGAAGAAGCGCGGCTCCAAGCTGGGCGGATGGATCACGACGTCGCCGTCGCGCACCGCGTCGCCCGCGGCTTTGGCCAGCGCGTCGACCTTCACCCACCACTGCAGCGAGAGTCGAGGCTCGATCGGCTCGCCGCTGCGTTCGGAATGCCCGACGCTGTGCACGTAGGGCCGCTTCTCATCGACGATGCGGCCCTGCTCGGCGAGCGCTTCCCGCACCTTGACTCTGGCCTCGAACCGGTCCATCCCGTCGAAAGTCGTCCCGGTGTCCGCGATTCGGCCGCGGGTGTCCATGATCGTCGGCATCGGCAGCCCATGCCGCACCCCGATATCGAAGTCGTTGGGATCGTGCGCGGGCGTGACTTTGACTGCGCCCGTTCCGAATTCGGGGTCGACGTGCTCGTCGGCGACGACGACGAGCTTGCGTTCGAGGAACGGGTGCGGCAACGTGGTGCCGACCAGATGGCGGTATCGCTCGTCGTCGGGATGCACCGCGATCGCGGTGTCGCCCAGCATCGTCTCCACCCGGGTGGTCGCGACCACTATGTGCGGCTCGTCGTCGTCGGTCGAGCCGTACCGAAAGGAGACCAGCTCCCCTTCGATGTCTTCGTATTTGACCTCGAGATCCGAGATCGCGGTCTGCAGCACCGGCGACCAGTTGACCAGCCGCTCGGCGCGGTAGATCAGCCCGGCGTCATAGAGCCGTTTGAAGATGGTCCGCACCGCGCGCGACAAACCCTCGTCCATCGTGAAGCGGTCGCGGGTCCAGTCGACGCCGTCGCCGAGCGCGCGCATCTGCCAGCCGATGGTGCCGCCCGAGTCGTGCTTCCAGTCCCACACCTTGTCGATGAACAGTTCGCGGCCGAAGTCCTCTTTGGTCTTGCCGTCGACCGCGAGCTGCTTCTCCACGACCGTCTGCGTGGCGATGCCCGCATGGTCCATGCCGGGCAGCCACAACACCTCGTAGCCCTGCATGCGCTTGCGCCGGGTCAGCGCGTCCATCAGCGTGTGGTCCAGCGCGTGGCCCATGTGCAGGCTGCCGGTCACGTTGGGCGGCGGCAACACAATCGAGTACGGGGGCTTGCTGCTGTCGGCGTCGGCGGTGAAGTAACCCGCTTCGACCCAGCTTCGGTACAGCTCGCTTTCGGCCGTCGCGGGATCCCACGCCTTCGGCAATGCGTCAGCTGCGGAGGAAGTGGGGCGGGCGGTCACCGGTCAATTCTAGGAATGCGCGGTGCCCGCCCGCGAACGCGGCTACTGCTGGCCGCGGATCAGCCCGCCGAGGATGTCGCCGAGCCCGCCGCCCTTGTCACCACCGAGGACACTGCCCAGGATGCTGCCGAGCGGATTGTCGCTTTTCTGCGAGCCGCCACCGAGGATGCTGCCCAGGATGTCGCCGAGCCCGCCGCCGGACTGCGACGCCTGCGGGGCGGCTTGAGAGCTGCCGCCCTGCATCAGCCTCTTACCGATGTACGCCAACACGATCGGCGCCAAAATCGGCAGCAGCTGTTTGATCAGATCGTTCTTGCCTGCACCTGCACTCGACAACGCCGACGCCACCTGCGATGTGTCGTTGCCTCCGAAGATGCGCGCAACCTCGCGATGGCCTTGCTGCTCATCGACCTGGTCGACGCTCACTTCGCCGTCGAGCAGACCGCTGTCACCTTGCTGGGCGACGGCAGACTCGAGCTCGCTCGAATCGATGTCTTCAGCCTGGACGTTCTGTTGAATGCCGCCGACAAGGGCAGGCACCAGGGTTTTGATGGCGGTGTTCACCTCGCCTTCATTGGCGCCCAGCTTCTTTGCGATATCCGCTACCGGAATCTGGTTGATGAGGTCATCGAGGTCGGCCATCACTGCACCACTTTCGTTCCTGGTCGTTGGTCCACTCAATGACGACCCTAATCCGCTGTCAGGTCAGGCGGACCGTATCGAGCGACACGCCCGCTTTCGGGAAGCGGGCGAGCAGCGCGTCGCCGATCGCGGCGGCAGGTGTCAGCACGCCGCGCAGATCCGAGAGCCGGTCGCGGTCGAGGGCCAGCGCCAAACCGCTCTCCCCCAGCAGCACGGAACGTGGCCTTGTAGCCCGGGTCGCCTTGCTGGGCGATCCTGGCCACGTAGCGCGCGCCGGTGGTCGTGGTGGTGTACGTCTCCACCTTGTAGAAGCCGCGTTCGCGCGCCGCCTCGCTGGGCCCGCTGCCCGGCTTCGGCACGATCCGCTCGACCCACCCGCGGGGCACCAGCCGAAAGAACCTGGTGCCCAGGCCGAAGGTCGCAGCTGAGGCACCGGTCGCGACCGCGGAAATGGCCGGGGACAGCACCGACGATCCCACGCTCATGTATTCCGCATAGCGGAACCGGCGACCGTAGGGCCAGCCCAGTAGCGCGTTCGTGCGCCGGACGGTCCGGCTGTTGGGAATCGCCATCGCGAAGCTGGTGGTCCAGGTGCCGGCGAGCTCGGGCGCGATATCGCGGCCACGGCGCCGGCCCACGTCCGGCTGAGGGCCCAGTTCCGGTTCCGCGCTGCGATCGGGGGTCAACGAGTAGGGGTCCTCGAGCAGGCGGCGGACGTCCGGATCGCTGGACGCGTCGCGCATGAGCTCCAGCATCGAGGCGGCGGTGCCGCCGGAGACCCCGCCTCTCATCCCCCGCAAGACGAACGTGGTGTCCACGAGTTCGCCGGTGCCGTCCTCGGCGGCCTTGCGGTACAGCGCGTACACACTCAGGTCCGACGGGATCGAGTCGAATCCGCACGAGTGCACGATGCGGGCTCCGGTGTCGATGGCCTGCTTGTGGTAGAGGTCGATGCTGCTGCGGATGAAGTGCGGCTCGCCGGTGAGGTCCGCGTAATCCGTTCCCGCCGCAGCACACGCTTCGACAAGTGGCAGCCCGTATTTCGCGTACGGTCCCACCGTGGTGACAACGACCCGGGTCCGCGCGGCCATCGCCTCCAGCGTCGAGGGCTGCGACGCATCGGCCGTCAAAAGTGGCCAGTCTTTCGCGCTGTCGCCCAGCGTGTCCCGCACCGCGTGCAGCCGATCGGTGGACCGGCCGGCCAGCGCGATCCGTGCGCCGGCTCCCGCTTTGGCGAGGTATTGGGCGGTTAGCTTGCCGACGAAACCGGTCGCCCCGTACACCACGATGTCGAGTTCACGCTCCGTTGCGGTCATGCCCTGAAACTACAGTCGTTCCCATGCCGACACGGATTGACGTCGTGGGTGCGGGCATTGCCGGGTTGGCGGCCGCGGTCGCCATGCAGCGTCATGGCTTCGACGTCACGGTCTTCGAGGAGAAGACGGAGACCTCGAGCGGCGCCGGAATCAGCATCTGGCCCAACGCGCTCGCGGCGCTCGACGAGATCGGCCTGGGCGACGCGGTGCGCGACGCCGGTGGCCGCGTCACCGCGGGAGCGATGCGTTGGCGCAACGGGACATGGCTGCGTCGTCCGCACCCCGACCGCGTGGTGAAGGCCCTAGGTGAACCACTGGTGGTGATACAACGCGCCACGCTGACCGAGCTGCTGCAGAGCGCCCTGAGACCCGGCACCCTGCGGCATGGACTCGCAGTGACGGGCGTCGCTCAGACCGCCGACGGCGTGCGGCTGCAGCTGTCGGACGGCAGCGTCACCCAGTCGGACGCGGTGATCGGCGCGGACGGCACCCGCTCCCTGCTCGCCCGTCACCTCAACGGACCGCTGGCCCACACCTACACCGGCTATACCGCGTGGCGCGGCGTGGCC
>DASWBF010000222.1:0-8267 GCA_036390735.1 Mycobacterium sp.
GTCGAACTCGACGGCGGCGAGATGACCCGGATCATGTGGAAGTTCATTAAGGAAACGCTGATCCTTCCTTACCTGGACATCAACCTGGAGTACTACGACCTGGGCATCGAGCATCGCGACGAGACCGACGACCAGGTCACCATCGATGCCGCGCACGCGATCCAAAAGCATGGCGTCGGCGTGAAGTGCGCCACCATCACGCCAGACGAAGCGCGCGTCAAGGAATTCGACCTCAAGCAAATGTGGCTGTCGCCCAACGGCACCATCCGAAACATCCTGGGCGGCACCATCTTCCGCGCACCGATCGTGATCAACAACGTACCCCGTCTGGTGCCCACCTGGACCAAGCCGATCATCATCGGCCGGCACGCCTTCGGGGACCAGTACCGCGCAGACAATTTCAAGGTCGACCGCGCCGGTACGTTCACCGTGACCTTCACACCTGACGACGGCAGTGAGCCGATCCAGCACGAGGTGGTCCACATTCCCGAGGACGGCGGCGTGGTGATGGGCATGTACAACTTCAAGAAGTCCATCCAGGATTTCGCACGCTCCTCGTTCAAGTACGGGCTGAAGGAGAAATACCCCGTCTACCTGTCGACCAAGAACACGATCCTCAAGGCCTACGACGGGATGTTCAAGGACGAGTTCCAGCGCATCTTCGACGAGGAGTTCAGAAACGACTTCGAGACCAACGGCCTTACCTACGAGCACCGGCTGATCGACGACATGGTGGCGTCCTGCCTGAAGTGGGAGGGCGGCTACGTCTGGGCGTGCAAGAACTACGACGGCGACGTGCAGTCCGACACCGTCGCGCAGGGCTACGGGTCGCTGGGCCTGATGACGTCGGTGCTGATGACACCGGACGGCAAGATCGTCGAAGCGGAGGCCGCGCACGGCACCGTGACGCGGCACTTCCGTCAGCACCAGGCCGGCAAGCCCACGTCGACGAACCCGATCGCGTCGATCTTCGCCTGGACCCGTGGCCTGGATCACCGCGGGAAGCTCGACAACACCCCCGAGGTCGTCGAGTTCGCCCACAAGCTGGAGAACGTGGTCATCGACACCGTCGAGGGCGGGCAGATGACCAAGGACCTCGCGCTGCTGATCGGGCCCGACCACAAATATCTGTCCACCGAGGAGTTCATGGGCGCACTCGACGACAACCTGAAGAAGGCGCTGGTGGATTCCTAGCCGGTCGTACACCTGGGATCGGTCCAGCGACGCAGTCGATCAGGGTGCCAGCGCGGTGACACCTCACCCGGGCGCCAGCTTCACCACCCGGTTGCTGAAGTCTTCGGGGACGTAGACGCTGCCCGCGTTGTCCACCGCCACACCCCCCGGAAGGCTGAGGGCGGTGAAGGGCAGCACGGTCTGGGTGGTCGACCCGGCCGCCAGCTTCACCACCCGGCTGTTGCCCGTGTCGGCGACGTAGACGTTGCCCGCGGTGTCCACCGCCACACCCCACGGACCATCGAGACCGGTGAAGGGCAGCACGGTCTGGGTCGGCCCCGTTGGCGCGTTTGAGGTTGGCCCGCGGTGGTTTCCTAAGACGGCGAGTGTGACGCCGACGATCACGGCGACGACGGTTAGAACGACGCCGGCCGATATGACCACCGATCGGCGACGTCACCGCGGGCGGGTGCTCGGTGCCGGTGCAGGCGGTGCTCGATCGGGTGCTCGCAGGGTCGGCACTTCGTGGGGCTGGCGCTGCTGGATGGGCGCCGAGGCGGAGACGCCGACGGCGGTCGGCGGGACAACCGGAACGGTTGTGGGCTCCGGGGGCGGCGGCGGCGCGACGGCCGGCGCGGGCCGCGGAATGGGCGTCGTGATCGCGTCCTGGGCGGCGCGCGCCAACGCGACAGTGGTGGCATAACGGTCGTCGGGGTCTTTGGCCATGCCCGTGGCGATGACCTCATCGAACGCGGCGGCCACGGTCGGTTGGGTGGTTGACGGCCGCGGCGGTGGAGTCGCGACATGGCCGCCGTACTGCTGCTCCAGACCGTCGCCGGGAAACGGCCGGCTGCCGGTCAAACACTCATACAACACACAGGCCAGCGCGTAGATGTCGGCGCGGGCGTCGGCGTCGCGCGCGCTGAACCGCTCCGGTGCCATGTAGTGCCAACTGCCGATCGTCGCGCCGGTACCGGTCAACCCCGTCTCGTTGGCGGCGCGCGCGATGCCGAAATCGATCAGATACGCAAAGTCGTCCTCGTCGAGCAAGATGTTGGACGGCTTGACATCGCGGTGCACCAGCCCGACCTTGTGCGCGGCATGCAACGCCTTGGCCACCTGCTCGATGATGCGGACCGCCCGCGACGGCTCCAGCGGGCCGTCGTCCAGCACGGTCGCCAGGTCGCGGCCCTCGATGAGCCGCATGTCCACAAACAGTCGCCCGTCGATCTCGCCGTAGAAGTGGATCGGGATGACGTGCGGGTTGTTCAGTCGCGCCGCCGCATGGGCTTCGCGGCGGAAGCGCTGCTGAAACACCTCGTCATGGGAAAGGTGGGTGGGCAGCAGCTTGAGCGCGACAATCCGATCGGTGGCCGTGTCGTGGGCCCGCCACACCTCGCCCATCCCGCCACGGCCCAGTAGCTCGAGTAACTGGTAGCGGCCAAACTGTGTTTCCGCCACCTCGCCTCCCGCGCACCACCGGTTCGGTATTTTCCGACAACTGACAATAATCACCACCGGCCACGCCATCCGCTGCTTTGCTGACAAATGGCGTCCGAGAAGGACGGTGCCAAACACTCCACCGGAGTGGTTTGACGCGTGCTTTAGCCCGTCGATCGCACGGGCGGCGTGCCGGCGTGCTCGTCGACCCAGTTCACGATCACGTCGGCGACGCGGTCGGGCGCCTCGAACATCGGGATGTGGCCGACCCCGTCGAGCTCGGTGATTTGGGTGATGTCGGGAATGTGCGTGTGGAAGTGCCGGGTGTAGCGGGGATGGGGCAGCACCCGGTCCTTCTCGCAGATCACCAGATGTGTCGGGATGCGGGTATCGGCGAGCTCCATCAGCCCCGGCGCCACCAGCGACTTCATCAACAGCTGGTAGTAGGCCGGACAGTGCTGAACGTCGTCGATGATGTCGAGCAGGTCACCTTCGGGCAGCGTCTCCGGTGATGCGCTGATCGGGAAGTGGGCCAGGTAGCGACTGAACGGCAGACTCAGCACGCGGGGGCCGAGCAGCTTGACCAGCACGTACAACGGCGCGCCGGCCAGGAACTTGCCGACGATCTCGAACTTCAGCGGCGACCACTGGTGCCACCCGCCGGCCGGCGCGATCGCGGTGATGGTTCGGGCCCGGCCGCGCCGTTCGAGCTCGAAGGCCACCCAGCCGCCCAGCGAATTGCCGACGATATGCGCGGTGGTCCACCCGAGCGCGTCGATCTGGCGCTCGACGTGGTCGGCAAGTGTTCCGCTGTCGAGTTTCCACCTGCCCTTCGGCCCGCCGTTGTGGCCGGCCATGGTCGGCGCGAAGACCTCGTAGCGGCCGGTGTCGGCGATCTGCGGCGCGACTTTCTTCCAGACGTTCTGCGACATCATGAAGGGGTGCAGCAGCAGCATCGGCTCGCCGGAGCCATCTGGAGGGCTCAAGTGAATGGGTGCCCGCTCGCGCATGATCGCGACCATAAAGCCGGTACCGCCGGTACCGCAAGTAACCAGGACGGCCCCGTGCGCCCGGCATGAAAAGATCGACCCATCATGACCAGTCAGAGACGCGTCTTCTCCGGCGTTCAGCCGACCTCCGATTCATTGCACCTGGGCAATGCGCTCGGCGCGGTGACGCAGTGGGTGGCGCTGCAGGCTGAGTTCGACGCGTTCTTCTGTGTGGTCGACCTGCACGCGATCACCGTGCCGCAGGACCCCGACGTGCTGCGGCGCCGGACGCTGTTGACGGCCGCGCAGTACCTGGCGTTGGGCATCGACCCGGCCCGCAGCACGGTGTTCGTCCAGAGCCATGTCCCGGCGCACGCCGAATTGGCTTGGGTGCTGGGCTGTTTCACCGGCTTCGGGCAGGCCTCGCGGATGACGCAGTTCAAGGACAAGGCGCAGCGCCAAGGCAGCGAGGCGACCACCGTCGGGCTGTTCACCTATCCGGTGTTGCAGGCCGCCGACGTGCTGCTCTACGACACGGACCTGGTGCCGGTGGGTGAGGACCAGCGCCAGCACCTCGAGTTGGCCCGCGACGTGGCCCAGCGCTTCAACAGCCGGTTCCCGGGCACGTTCGTCGTCCCCGAGGTGCTGGTCCCCAAGGCGACGGCCAAGATCTACGACCTCGCGGACCCGACGTCGAAGATGAGCAAGTCGGCGGGCACCGAAGCCGGGTTGATCAGCCTGCTCGACGACCCGAAGATGACCGCCAAGAAGATCCGGTCCGCGGTCACCGACAGCGAGCGTGAGGTGCGCTACGACCCCGACGAGAAGCCGGGGGTTTCGAACCTTCTGACCATCCAGTCGGCGGTCACCGGCACCGAGATCGACAAGCTGGTGGAGGCCTATGCGGGCCGCGGCTACGGCGACCTCAAGGCGGACACTGCCGACGCGGTGGTCGAGTTCGTCACACCGCTGAAGGCGCGCGTGGACGAGTTGGTCGGCGACCCAACGGAGTTGGAGGCGATTCTCACGAGCGGTGCGGAGCGGGCTCGTGAGGTGTCGGCGAAGACGATCGCGAACGTGTATGAGCGGCTAGGGTTTCTGCAGGTTCCATAACGGGAGACAGCGCATGCGGGCCGAGAAAGACCCAGACAAGCCGGGACTCCTCGACCGCCTGCGGGCGCGCTATCCGTGGTTGGACCACGCGATCCGGACGCAGGAACGTTACCGCGACACTAGGGGCAACTTCTTCGCCGCGGGAATCACCTACTTCACGATATTCGCGCTGTTCCCGTTGCTGATGGTCGCTTTCGCGATCGCCGGGTTCGTGCTGGCGAGCCAGCACGAACTTCTCAGCCAGATCGACGACAAGGTCAAGCAGACCGTTCCCGGTGATCTCGGCAAGCAGGTGGTCGAGCTGATCGATTCCGCGATCAATTCCAGAACGTCGGTCGGCATCATCGGGCTTGTCGCCGCGCTCTGGGCGGGGTTGGGCTGGATGGGGAACCTGCGTGAGGCGTTGACGGCGATGTGGGGGCAGCCGCGCGGCGAACGCAACTTCGTGCGCACCAGGCTGTCCGACCTCGTCGCGTTGATCTCGGTATTCCTCGCGATCGTCTTCACCGCCGCGCTGACCGCTCTTTCCGGCGGTGGCCTGATGCGAACGGTGTTGGGGTGGTTGGGTCTTCAAGACGTACCGGGGGTCAGCGTGGCACTGCAGATCGCATCGTTGTTCGCGTCGGTGCTGATTTCCTGGCTGCTGTTCACCTGGATGATCGCCCGCTTACCGCGTGAGTCGCTGAGCTTGAAAAGCGCCGCACGTGCCGGCCTGTTGGCGGCCGTCGGCTTCGAGGTCTTCAAGCAGCTGGGTGCGGTGTATCTGCAGAAGATCGTCAGCGGGCCAGCGGGTGCGACATTTGGGCCCGTTCTGGGTCTGCTGGTGTTCGCGTACATCACCGCGCGGCTGATTCTATTCGCGACCGCGTGGGCCGCGACGTCGACGGAAAACCTTGCCGCGGCACCGGTTGCGCCCCCGGAGCCCGCGATCATCGCACCGCGGAATGTGGACTCCGAGGGCATCAGCCCGAAGGCGGCGTTCGTCGCGGGTGCACTGGGAGCACTTGGGGGACTTGGTCTTTCACGGATGTTGCGCCGGCGGCCCTGACCGCGCCGAGCGTGAGCCCACGGCGAAAATCCGCGCCCATTTTCGCAACCGGCGCACGCTCGACGGTGTGATCAGATCGCAGGCTGTGGTTGCACCGAAGGCGCGACGGGCACTGATATGGCGGGAATCGATCGCGCCTCATTGGGATCATGCTGGGGTTGCGCGGGGCGCATCACCGGACCCGACGGCGCCTGCCGCGGCGCGGGTGCCGGTGCTGCTGGCGCTGGAGCCGGCGCGGGTTGAGCCGGCGTGACGGTGTGCCGAGTGTGCAAGATCTGGTGCAGGGTGTCGTCGTGTGTGGAGGTCGCCGAGCCGATCGTGTCGGCGGCCGCCGCTGGTGCGAGGGTCACGGCGATCGCCACGCCGACGCCGGCGAGGAACTGTGCGGTGCCGAATGTCAGTCGCATGTACTTCTATCCTTCCGATGGCGATTGCAGCCGATTTGACTGCGCTTACGGAAAGAGAGTGCGCGAGAATTGGCAAATCGTTACACCGGAATCTCACGTCAATTCTCGACAGCCTATTCACAGTCAGTTGACGGAAATGGCGCAGTGTCGGATTAGGCGAGCAACGGAACCAATTTGGTGGCGATCGTCTGAATGTGCCGGATGACCATCGGCTCTGCCATGCCGGCCAGCGAAGCGAAGATCAACACCGTCTCCACCGGGGCGTCGCCCGTGTAGGCCGAGATCTTCTCCGCCACGGTCGCGGGTTGGTCGCACCAGATGTAGCCGAGAAGCTGGTCGGTGGTGCCGGCGCGGACGCGCTCCGGGTCGACCAGCGGCGGAGGCGGCTGCCCGGTGCCTTCGACACCGTGACTGGCGTAGGTGTCGAACTGGTGAGCCATGTGCACCCGCACCGTCGGCCAGTCGGCCTCCGGGTCGTCGCTCACCCAGGCGTTGATCCACCCGGTCATCCGGGCACGGGCGAGGTCATGTCCGCCGGCCTGCAGCCCGTCGCGTACGGAGGCCAGTTGCGCGCGTCCGCCGACAGCACTCCGGCCCCGAGCAGGCCCGGCCCGCCGCGCGCCCTTCGGGCCCTGATAACCCATCCAGATGGGAACCTCGGCCTGCACCGGGTGCGGCGTCACACCGCCGGGCGACAGCAGGCGCCGAACCTCCTTTGCCTTGGCATCGGTTTGGGCGTAGCGCCAACGAAGGTCCGCGCCGAACAACTCGTACTCGGGGACCCGGTATCCGGTGTCCAGCCCGAGATCCAGCCGGCCACCCGAGATGAGGTCGACCATCGCGGCCTGTTCGGCGATTTCCACGGCATTGTGCAGCGGCGCCAGCACCACCGCGGTGCCGAGGCGAACGCATGAGGTGCGGGCGGCGACGGCGGCCAGAAACGTCAACGACGCCGCGACGTAGTCGTCGGAGAACAGGTGATTAGCGATTGATCAATCGCGGGGGTTCTCGCTGACTGCCGTTAGTCGCTGCGGCACAACGGGTTTAGTGCTGAAACCGTTGCCAACCATTGATGGTAGTTTTCACCGATTCTCGGTCATAAACAATGAATAAACGATGAGTGGACTGACTGCGGGCCGTCACGCCAGGCAGCTGCTCACAGCCCAGCAGCCGCGCCAACCACTCAAACCGATCCGGCGGCCAAAACGCGCGTGAGTCGCGCCGACTAGACTCCTCCCCATGTCCGGCCGGGTCAGAGCGCCCCGTTATCTGATCTCAGTGTTGGCGACGGCGGCGGCCGCTGCGGGAATCCTCGCAGCGCCGCCAGCGGCAGCAGACGAGTGCATCAAGGACGCTGACGGGATCACCGTGTGCGGGCATGGTGACGTTCGGGGCAGTCAGAAATTTAGTCCCGACATCGAAACGGGTCCCGTTTACCCGTCCGCGTGCGAGGAAGACGACTGGTATTGCGACGCCGGCGTTCCTGGCTTATAGAGCGGATCGGCCCGCGATAGCCGTTTCCTGCCCCAGCGGTCGACCTCGTCGGCGAAAGGATCACGCCGTCAGCGGCGGACAACCAAGCAGCCGCGCCAGCCACTCAAACCGATCCGGCGGCCAGAACGCGCCACACGCCGAGCATTTACACCCCGACTCCGACACCCGCAGCGCCCGCACCCGCACCAGCTCGCCGGCGCTGTCGCGGCGGTACGCGAACCGTTCACCACAACGCGGACACGGGACATGTAGAAACACTCTCGGACTCTCGGCTAGCAGTTCCGCCGCCGTCAGCGTCCAGCGCTGCAACTGGCCGCTGTAGTCGTCGAGCACTGCGCAGTCCTGTGGGCGCCAGCCGCGGCCGGCCAGCTGGTGCAGCCGATCCACCGTGCCCTTGCCGTGCGGCTCCCACGAGCCCACCGTGCCGTCGATCGCAACCAACAGCGCCAGGACGGCCGTGCTGCACGGCGGCCGGGGTAAAGACTAATTCTGCGTTCGCCGGTTGACCGATCGCGCGGCGAGGATCAGGCCGAACACGATCATCGCGCCCACGATCGCCACCCCCACCCGCACCGGCAGCTCGTTCATCGCGCCCGGCAGGCC
>DASWBF010000223.1:0-5631 GCA_036390735.1 Mycobacterium sp.
CTCGCTTGCTGTGGCGCGCTGATCGGCGCGGCGATGTGCGCAATGCCCGGTGTCGGAGCGGCGCATGCCGCGCCCGGTGAGTGGGCCGCCATTGCGTATGACCCCGACGGCCGTACCGGCTGGCCCAACCCGGGCTTCGCAGTCTGGGTGAACCATGCTGCGGGCCAGCGGGAAGCTGTGGCCGGCAGCCTTGGCCAGTGCAGCTCTGGGCCTGGCTTCGGCGGCAGCTCTGCGCCCTGCGAGCTCGTCGCGCTTGTGCAGGACGGCTGTGTGGCCCTGGTGTCGCTGGATGGCGTCGCGCAGCCCGCCGCCGCTGTCGCACCGACCGCTCAGGGCGCAGTCGACGCCGCTGCGGCAGGGCATCGGGTCACCGAGGTTATCTACAACGACTGCACTTACTGAGCGGCTCAGGCGGTACGTTCGCCGAACTGGCTGTCCAGTTGCTCGTAGATCGCCCGTAGCCCTGAGGCGTCGAGACCGGCCAGCGAGGCGACATGTCGACGCCGTGGACCGCGCGGCACGTCGACGTCGTTGGGCACCACCAACACCGGGCATCCCGCGCTCTCAGCCGACGCCGTGCCGGTGACCGAGTCCTCGATGGCCAGGCACTGCTCGGGGGATGCGCCCAACAGCTCTGCCGCGAGCTCGTAGGGATCCGGCGCCGGTTTGCCACGAGCCACCTCGTCGCCGCACACCACCGCCGAAAAGTACTGCCGGCCAATGCTGCTCAATGCCCGCTCGGTGAGGACCCGACGGGTATTAGTGACGAGCGCCATCGGAACACCGTCAATCGCCAACGCCTCCAGTAAATCCGGGGCGCCCTCGCACCACGGCAGGCCCCGGTCGAACAAGTCCGCGGTGTAATCGTGCAGCCAGTCTGCGGTGGCGGCCATCTGCGCCGGGTCGGGGTCAAGGCCCAGGTCGTCGTAAACGATCCGCATGACGTTCTCCGCCGATCCGCCCACCGTGGCCACGCGCACCCCGGGTGTCAACGTACCGTCGAGGCGGTGGTACAGGGCATGCATCGCGACGTCCCAGTGCTTCTCGGAGTCGACCAGGGTGCCGTCCATGTCCCAGAGCACGGCACGCATTTCAGACATTGAAATACTTGGCTTCGGGATGGTGCAGCACGAACGCGTCGGTGGACTGCTCCGGATGCAACTGCAGCTCCTCGGACAGCGTGACACCGATGCGCTCGGGCTCGAGTAGCGCCATCATCTTGGTGCGGTCCTCCAGATTGGGGCACGCTCCGTACCCGAACGAGAACCGTGCACCGCGGTAGCCGAGCTTGAAGTAGTCCTCCACCGATGCCGGATCCTCCGCTGCCATCGCGTGGTCGGAGAATTTCAGCTCTTCCCGGACGCGGCGGTGCCAGTACTCGGCCAGCGCTTCCGTCAGCTGCACGCCGATGCCATGCACCTCCAGATAGTCGCGGTAGGAGTTGGCGGCGAACAGCTCGTTGGCGAAGTCGGCGATCGGGCTTCCCATCGTCACGAGCTGGAACGGCAACACGTCGACTTGACCCGTGCCGGCCGCCTTCTCGCGCGATCGAATGAAGTCGGCGATGCACAGGAACCTACCGCGGTGCTGACGGGGAAACGTGAACCGGAACCGTTCGGGCGCATCCGGTCTGGGCTCGGTCAGCACGATCACGTCGTCGCCGTCGGACACCGCCGGGAAGTACCCGTACACCACCGCGGCGTGAGCGAGGATGCCGTCGGTGGACAGCCGATCCAACCAGTACCGCAGCCGCGGCCGGCCTGCCGACTCGACAAGCTCCTCGTACGACGGTCCTTCGCTGCCGCGGGCGCCGCGCAATCCCCACTGGCCCAGGAACAGTGCACGTTCGTCGAGCAGGCCCGTGTATTCGGCCAGCGCGACGCCCTTGACAATCCTCGTGCCCCAGAACGGCGGAACAGGTACTTCGTTGTCGGCGGCGACATCGGACCGCTCCGGCACCTCGACCGGCGTCTCCTTGGCTTTACGTTCGGCCGCAATGCGTTTCGACCGCTCGTGGCGTGCCTTGCGCTCGGCTTCCTTCTCCCGCGCCGCGACGGCCTTCGGGCTGTCGGTATCCGGCGCCACACCGCGTTTGGCGTTCATGATCTGGTCCATCAGGTGCAGGCCCTCGAACGCGTCACGTGCGTAATGCACGTCGCCGCTGTAGATGTCGGCCAGGTCGTTCTCCACGTAGCTGCGGGTCAACGCGGCGCCGCCGAGCAGCACCGGAAACTTGTCCGCCACCCCGCGGTGGTTCATCTCCTCGAGGTTTTCCTTCATCACCACAGTGGACTTGACGAGCAGCCCCGACATGCCGACCACGTCGGCGCTCTTGTCCTGCGCCACTTCGAGAATGGTGTTGATCGGCTGCTTGATGCCGATGTTGACCACTTCGTAGCCGTTGTTGCTCAAGATGATGTCGACGAGGTTCTTGCCGATGTCGTGCACGTCGCCCTTGACGGTGGCCAGCACGATGCGGCCCTTGCCGGCGTCGTCGTCGGAGCGCTCCATGTGCGGCTCAAGGTAGGCCACCGCGGTTTTCATCACCTCGGCGGACTGCAGCACGAACGGCAGCTGCATCTGGCCCGAACCGAACAGCTCGCCAACGGTTTTCATGCCCGACAGCAGGTCGTCGTTGATGATGTCCAACGGCGGTTTCTGCGTCATCGCCTCGTCGAGGTCGGCCTCCAGGCCGTTACGTTCGCCGTCGACGATGCGCCGGGCGAGCCGCTCCAGCAGCGGCAGTGCGGCCAATTCTGCGGCCCGGGACTCCTTCGACGACGACGCGGACACGCCTTCGAACATCTGCATGAGTTCCTGCAGCGGGTCGTAGCCGTCGCGGCGACGGTCGTAGACGAGGTCGAGCGCTACGTCGCGCCGGTCCTCGGGAATCCGGTTCATCGGCAGAATCTTCGACGCGTGCACGATCGCCGAATCCAGTCCAGCCTCCTGACACTCGTGCAGGAACACCGAGTTGAGCACCTGCCGCGCCGCCGGGTTCAGACCGAACGAGATGTTCGACAAGCCGAGCGTGGTCTGCACGTCAGGATGACGCTTCTTCAATTCGCGGATCGCCTCGATGGTCTCGATGCCGTCGCGACGGGATTCCTCCTGGCCGGTGCAGATCGTGAACGTCAGGCAGTCGATGAGAATGGAGGATTCGTCGACTCCCCAATTCGTCGTGATGTCGTCGATCAGCCGCTCGGCGATCTGCACCTTCTTGTCCGCGGTGCGGGCCTGGCCCTCCTCGTCGATCGTCAGCGCCACCACCGCGGCGCCGTGTTCGGCGACTAGCTCCATGGTCTTGTGGAACCGCGACTCGGGTCCGTCGCCGTCCTCGTAATTCACCGAGTTGATCGCGCACCGGCCACCGAGATGCTCCAAACCGGCTTGCAGCACCGGCGTTTCGGTGGAGTCGAGCATGATCGGCAGCGTCGACGCGGTGGCCAGCCTGCTCGCCAGTGCGGTCATGTCCGCGACACCGTCGCGGCCGACATAGTCGATGCACAGATCCAGCAGGTGCGCGCCGTCGCGGGTCTGCTCCTTGGCGATGTCGAGGCACCGCTCGTAGTCCTCGGCGATCATCGCATCGCGAAAAGCCCTGGAGCCGTTGGCGTTCGTTCGTTCGCCGATCATCAGCACCGAGGCGTCCTGCGCGAACGGCGTCGCGGCATACAGCGACGACACCGCGGGCTCGTACGTCACGTGCCGCGCCGCGCGCTCGACTCCACGGACCGCGTCGGCGACCTGGCGGATGTGTTCGGGCGTCGTGCCGCAGCATCCGCCGACCAGCGACAGCCCGAACTCGGTGATGAACCCGGACAGGGCCTCGGCCAGCTCTTCCGGCGTGAGCGGGTATTCCGCACCGTTGGCACCCAGCACCGGCAGCCCCGCGTTCGGCATCACCGATACCGGGATGCGCGCGTGGCGGGACAGGTGGCGGAGGTGCTCACTCATCTCGGCCGGGCCGGTGGCGCAGTTCAGGCCGATCATGTCGACGCCGAGCGGCTCGACCGCGGTCAGCGCCGCGCCGATCTCGCTGCCGAGCAGCATCGTGCCCGTCGTCTCCACCGTCACATGCGCGAACACCGGGATGTGCCGGCCCGCCTGCGCCATCGCGCGCCGCGAGCCGAGCACCGCGGCCTTGAGCTGCAACAGGTCCTGGCACGTCTCGACCAGGATTGCGTCGGCGCCGCCGTCCAGCATCCCGAGTGCGGCCTCCGTGTACGCGTCGCGGATGACGGCGTACTCGGTGTGACCCAACGTCGGCAGCTTGGTGCCCGGCCCCATCGAGCCGAGCACGTAGCGCTTGGCCTCAGGTGTGCTGAGCTCGTCGGCGACGCGGCGGGCGGTCGCGGTGCCCTTCTCCGACAGCTCACGGATCCGGTCGGCGATGTCGTAGTCACCCAGGTTGGACAGGTTGCAGCCGAACGTGTTGGTCTCGACCGCGTCGGCACCGGCCTCGAAATACGCCCGGTGAATGTGCTCCAGCACATCGGGCCGGGTGTCGTTGAGGA
This sequence comes from Mycobacterium sp., assembly GCA_036390735.1. GTDB lineage: Bacteria > Actinomycetota > Actinomycetes > Mycobacteriales > Mycobacteriaceae > Mycobacterium. The sequence continues at coordinate 4,518 of DASWBF010000223.1, forward strand.
TTTCGTTGCAGCCCTCGAGGCCGTTGAAGTCGTCGAGCGTCAGATCCGCTGCCTGAAGCATCGTGCCCATAGCGCCGTCGCCCACCACGACCTTCTCAGAAAGGGTCGCCAGCAGGTCGGTGTCATAGTCCCGACGAGATGCAGCGGTCACCCTAACAGGGTAGTGGGTCTACCACATCGGGGATTTCGCCAAGCCGCTCGCGGTGTCAATACACGCTCTACGCTGAAGTAATGACCCCGTCCGACGCTACAAGAGGCTTCGAACTACCCGTGCTGCACGATGCCGTGGTGGTCGCGGCCTTCGAGGGGTGGAACGACGCAGGCGACGCCGCGAGCGACGCCCTGGAGCATCTCGACGCGATCTGGGAAGCGGAGCCGATCATCGAGATCGACGACGAGGCCTACTACGACTACCAGGTGAATCGACCGGTCATCCGGCAGGTGGACGGCGTCACGCGGGAACTGGTGTGGCCGTCGATGCGGATTTCGCACTGCCGCCCGCCCGGCAGCGAGCGCGACATCGTGCTGATGCACGGCGTCGAGCCGAACATGCGGTGGCGCACGTTCTGCGCCGAACTGCTGGCGATCGCCGACAAACTGAACGTGGCGACGGTCGTCATCCTCGGCGCGCTGCTGGCCGACACGCCGCACACCAGGCCGGTGCCGGTGTCGGGTGCGGCGTACTCGCCGGAGTCCGCGCGGTTCTTCGGGCTGGAGGAAACGCGCTACGAGGGCCCGACCGGCATCGCGGGCGTGTTCCAGGATGCATGCGTGAACGCCGGGATTCCCGCGGTGACGTTCTGGGCCGCGGTCCCGCACTACGTGTCGCAACCGCCGAACCCGAAGGCGACGGTCGCGCTACTCCAGCGGGTCGAAGACGTACTCGACATCGAAGTGCCGCTGGCCGACCTGCCCGCGCAGGCCGAGGAGTGGGAGGCCGCGGTCACCGAGATGACGTCCGACGACGACGAGATCGCCGAGTACGTCGCTCAGCTCGAAGAGCGCGGCGACGCTGAGGTCGACATGACCGAGGCGCTGTCCAAGGTCGACGGCGACGCGCTGGCCGCGGAGTTCGAGCGCTACCTGCGCCGCCGCGGCCCGGGCTTCAGAGGCT
>DASWBF010000224.1:0-2594 GCA_036390735.1 Mycobacterium sp.
TTTCCGCGATGCGACCCCGTGGGCACCCCCCACTGCTTGTTGCGGTAAGTGGCAGCGTCACGCAACGTCGGCGGCAGAGTAGGTGCCAGATTCGTGCGCTCGTAAACCCCCGACACGTCGGCGATTCGACTGGCGTTGACCCATGCACGGAGGGAACTGCCGACGAACGTCTGCCACACGTCAGGAGGATCACCCGCCCGCAGGCGGGCCGCGAGCGCGACTTGGACGTTGCTGCCGGCGCCGCCTTCGATGGACGCATCGATCACATCGACGTTCGGGTTTGCCGCTTTGAACGCGTTCAGCAAGACCTCGAGGGCTGGATGTTCGGATGGCGACACCCACCACGACATGACCTCGAGCCGGTCGGTCGGTTCGGAAAAGTTGCCCTTCTGTCCGCCCCCGCAGGCCGCGAGAACCAGTGCGAGCGTGATGATCCAGACGCGTTTCATTGTCGTTCTCCCGCGGTGTGGCGTACGGCCTTCAGGTCGAAGACGGCGAAACTGGTGACGACCGCGAAGCAGACGGCGGGCACGATGAAGGAGATCGCCGGACTGGTCGCGTCGAGAAGTCGGCCTTGAATGAGCGGCATGATCGCGCCGCCGACGATCGCCATCACCAGACCGGCGGCGCCGAATTTCGTTGCGGGACCGAGTCCTTGAAGGGCGACACCGTAGATCGTCGGGAACATCAGCGACAGGCAGAAGGACAATGCGACGACGGCGGCAACGCCGGCCACGTTCGGCGAGAACATGGCGAAGATGCAGAGCACGACCGCGAGCGAGCCGAGAATCATCATCGCCTTGGTCGCGCGAACCCGCCCGATCACCCACGTCATGACGAACCGCGAGATGAGAAAGACGATCAAGCTTATCTGGAGAAGAAAGCCACCCAACTGCAGTGAGCCGTGCAGAGCCTGCTGCGAGTACTGGATCAGATACGTCCACGTACACACTTGCGCTGCGACATTGAAAAACTGTGCGACGACGCCGAATACATAGTGCTTGTTCGACAGCAGAATCCGCAGTGGTGATTTCCCCTCGAGGTCGCCGGACTCGAACTCTTCGACGATCGGCGGGGATTTGTTGATGGCAATGACCAACCCGATGGCGATCAACACGAATCCGAGGCCGAGATAGGGACCCATCACGGCACCGAGCTCGCCGGCGCGGATCGCCCGCGCCTGGGCCGGCGTCAGATCGGCCATGTTCACCGGTTCGTCCAACTTCGGCAGGATCAGGGTCGCGGCCAGCAGCACACCGATGTTGGTGCCGACGGGGTTGAAGGCCTGGGCGAAGTTGAGTCGCCGGGTCGCGGTCTCTTCGGGACCCAGCGAAAGCACGTAAGGGTTCGCGGACGTTTCGAGTATCGAGCACCCGGCGGCGATCGCGAACAAGGCGACCAGGAACGCTTCGTAGGTCATGATCTTGCTCGCCGGGTAGAACGCGATCGCCCCCGCCGCGGCGAGCAGAACGCCCGTGAGGAGTCCTGCCTTGTAGCCGAACCGCTCGTTGATGAGTGCCGCCGGAATGGCCAGCAGGAAGTATGCGCCGAAATACGCCAGCTGAACGAGAGAGGCCTGGAAGGTGCTCATGTCGAAGATGCGCTTGAAGCCGGCCACCATCGGGGTGGTGAGGTCGGCGGCGACGCCCCATGCGGTGAAACAGCAGATCAGCACCGCGAAGACCACCCACATCTTGGGGAAGACCAGACCCGGTTTGGACGTCGACGCGGGCGCTTCGGAGGGTTGATCGGCGTGCTCGGTGGTTGTCATACTCAGCCCTCTCGACCTGTGATCTCCATCACGCTACTCGCGTGGTTACCCCCGGGAAGTGCGTTTCACTCGGCGAGGAGGCGCTGCGCCGCCCGGTCGCGAGTGGCGCGATCAGGCAGGGCAGCCCCCGGCCGCGCGACGGTGAGCGCCGACGACAGCGCGGCGATCTGGAGCACCCGGCGCAGGTCGTCGGCGCGGATGTCACGCAGTTGCGCGCGGCGGTTCGCGCCGAGCAGGCCGGCGTCCCACAGCGCGTCGATCAGTCCGGTCATGAACGAGTCGCCGGCACCCACCGTGTCGACGACCTCGGCCGGGTACGCCGGTATGCGTTGCGCGCCGTCGGTGCAGATGGCGTAGGAGCCGTCCGCCCCGAACGTGACCGCGACGATCGCCGGCCCGAGCGCCAGCCAGCGGGCTGCGAGTTCCTCGGGCGCCGACTCCGGATCGAGCCAGCGCATGTCCTCGTCGCTGGCCTTCACCACGTCGGCGCGGGCTACTAGGTTTTCGACGCTGGCCAGTGCCTGCTCCGGGCTCTCGTAGAACGCGGACCGGATGTTGGGGTCGAAGGTGATGGTGGCCGCCGACTTGTGCTTGTCGACCAGCTCGACGACCGCGCTGGCGCCTGGCATGAGGGCGGTGGCTATCGAGCCGGTGTGCAGCACCAGGGGTTCGGTGCGGCTGACGTTCGGCGAGATCTGCCAGTCGATGTCGAAAGTGTAAGTGGCCGCGCCTTTTTCATCCAGCTCGGCGTGTGCGGTGGCGGTGCGAGATGCCCCGGTGCTGCCGGCGGCGAGGTCGACACCGCTGTCGTGCAGGTAGTCGG
>DASWBF010000225.1:0-3335 GCA_036390735.1 Mycobacterium sp.
GAACAGATATTCCACGATGTGTGGATAGGTGGACAGATACGGCATGTCCGACGGCAGATCGGCCAGCGTGCCGCGCTGCAGCGCGAAGTTCACGTACGGCAGGTGGTAGCCGAGCGCGTCCCACTGCCACACCGGCAGGTAGTACCCGGCGACGACCGCGATGACCAGCGCGACGAGTGAGATCATAAGCACCGGAATGGTTTCCGCGCTGACCGCACGACGCCATGGCAGTCGCCACGGCACACCGCGTAGCCGTACAGTAACGATGACGGCGGCGGCGACAACCGTCAGCGAGCCGACCAGCACCCAGGTCGTCAGCAGACCCACCGCGCCGAGCAGCCGCACCCACACCGCGATCAGCGCCACCGTCAGCGTCGCGCCGGCCAACACCGACTGCATTCCGGCCCGCGGTAGTACCAGCGCGCCAAGCCCTCGAACCGTCACCCAACCCAGCGGTACCGCAGCCGGAAGCAGCCCCCACGGGGTGAATGCCAGCATCGAAATAGCTTGTTGCGTAAGGGAGCTCAGACGCCTGGCGGCGGCCAAAGGCCGATGATCAACGCCATCGCGGTGACCGTGATGAACTCGTTGAGCGCGTTGAGTGCGGTGAGCTTCAACGACCTGGTGTCGAAGAGGTCATGTACCAGCATCCGGGCGACCGTGAAGCTCAACCACAGAATCCACCCGGTGACCAACGCCGAGACCAGAAAGCTTCCCTCATAGAACTTGTAGGCCAGGAAACTGGCCCCGGCTAACACCCATGCCGTGAGAAAGGACGCAACCACGACAACGGGATAGGTCAGCGGTGAACCGCTCCCCAGCGTTTCGTCGGTGTGTCCGACCAGATTCATCCACGCGCGACCGAAAACGGCCCGATGGTAGAAGACCAGGCCGATCACCATGCTGACGATCACAGCGACCAGGACCGCGAGGTAGTTGATATCGGGGATCATGTCGACCTCTCTGCCAGCGCCTGAACCGATTAGAGCAGAGATGGTGAGGCGTTCAGCGCAGAATCGTCGCGACGATGCCGGCCAGATAGCCCAGCCGGGCCACCTCCGACGGGCGGAAACCCGGGCCGCCGGGACGGCCCAGCATCACCGCGCAGCTCGGATCGCCCAGCGGCGCCGCCGCGAGCGTGGTGTCCATGTCGCGCCACACCTGCGGCACCCAGTCGCCGGTGCCGTCCAGCGCGGCGGGGTGTTCGAGTGGCAGCCACGGCGCCTCTTCGGCGACCGTTTCCGGCGAGCTCGGACTGCCCACGACCCGCTCGAAGCCGTGGTCGTGCAGTCGGACGACCGTGCACCACCCGACCCGCAGCACCCGCGGTGCCTCGTCGGCGAGCACCTGCAGTTTGCCCAGTCGGTCCGGCCCGGCAGCGATGTGGTCGATCAATTCGAGCTCGCGGTGCGCCTCCAGCAGGCCGGTGTGCGGCCGAATGCTGTCCACCCGGACGCCGTTTAGCGCCTCGGCCGCAGTGATCAGCGTGTCGGGCATCGCGCCGGGAGGCAGATCCACGACGAGGTCGTCGATCGCGAAGCCCGACATCCGCTCGACGACGTCGAGCGACAGGATGTCCGCCCCCGCCGAGCCGAGCGCCACGGCCAGCGAGCCGAGGCTGCCCGGCCGGTCGACCAGCTGGACCCGCAGCAGATACGAAGGCACGGGCAACACTGTCGCACAGCACGCTCGGCCGGGCATTTCAAGCGACCACTAGGCTGTCCGACCGTGGCTCAGATCTCCCGCGACGAGGTGGCCCGGCTGGCCAAGCTGGCGCGCCTGGCCCTCACGGACGCCGAGCTGGACAGCTTCGCCGGGCAACTCGACGCGATCATCGGCTACGTCAGCCAGGTGCAGGCCGTCGACGTGACCGACGTCAAGCCCACCGGCAACCCGCTCAAGGACGTCAACGTGACTCGTCCCGACGTCGTTCAGCCGTGTCTGACCCAGAAGCAGGCGCTGGCGGAGGCGCCCGAAGCGGTGAACGGCCGGTTCGCGGTGCCGCGGATCCTGGGGGAGCCGGAGTGACGGAGCTGGTCCGCCTCGACGCCGCAACGCTGGCCGAAAAGATCGCGGACCGGGAGGTGTCTTCGGTCGAGGTGACGCAGGCCTGCCTTGACCAGATCGAGGCCACCGATGCGCGGTATCACGCGTTTCTGCACGTCGCGGCCGATCAGGCCCTGGCGACTGCGGCCCGGGTGGATGCCGCGGACGAGCCGGTCTCGCCGCTGGCCGGCGTGCCGTTGGCCCTCAAGGACGTGTTCACCACCACTGACATGCCGACGACCTGCGGCTCGAAGATCCTGGACGGCTGGCGCTCGCCCTACGACGCGACGGTGACCGCGCGGCTGCGGGCCGCGGGCATCCCGATCCTCGGCAAGACCAACATGGACGAGTTCGCGATGGGCAGCTCGACCGAGAACTCCGCGTACGGGCCGACCTACAACCCGTGGGACGTCGAGCGGGTTCCGGGCGGGTCCGGCGGCGGCAGCGCCGCGGCGCTGGCCTCGTTCCAGGCGCCGCTCGCGATCGGCTCGGACACCGGCGGCTCCATCCGCCAACCGGCCGCTCTGACCGCGACCGTGGGCGTCAAGCCCACCTACGGAACGGTGTCGCGCTACGGGCTGGTGGCGTGTGCGTCGTCCCTGGACCAGGGCGGACCCTGCGCGCGCACCGTTCTCGACACCGCGCTGCTGCACGCCGTAATCGCCGGCCACGACCCGAAGGACTCCACGTCCGTCGAGGCGGCCGTGCCCGACGTCGTCGCGGCCGCACGAGCCGGAGCCGTCGGCGACTTGACCGGTGTGCGCATCGGCGTCGTGAGCCAACTGCGCGGCGACGGCTACCAGCCGGGAGTGTTGGAGTCGTTCAACACCGCGGTCGAGCAGCTGACCGCGCTGGGCGCCGAGGTCAGCGAGGTGTCCTGCCCGCATTTCGAGCACGCGCTGGCCGCCTACTACCTGATCCTGCCGTCGGAGGTGTCGTCGAACCTGGCGCGGTTCGACGGAATCCGGTACGGCCTTCGCGTCGGCGACGACGGCGCGCACACCACCGAAGAGGTGATGGCGCTGACCCGCGCCGCGGGATTCGGCCCAGAAGTCAAGCGGCGCATCATGATTGGCACATACGCGCTGTCGGCAGGCTACTACGACGCGTATTACAACCAGGCGCAGAAAGTGCGCACGCTGATCGCGCGCGATCTCGACGAGGCGTACCAGAAGGTCGACGTGCTGGTCTCGCCGGCGACACCCACCACCGCGTTCCGGCTGGGAGAGAAGGTCGACGACCCGCTGGCGATGTACCTGTTCGACCTGTGCACGCTGCCGCTCAACCTC
>DASWBF010000226.1:0-24224 GCA_036390735.1 Mycobacterium sp.
CGCCGCCGGTCCGTGCCGCACCCGCAATCTGCCACTGGTCGGCGCGCAGGGCGGCGCGCAATCGGTCGGTCTGCCAACGTCGCTAGTCGCCCGCTACGGCGCGGAGGCGCCGAGCGTGATCGGGTCGGCCACCTGTGAGCGCCCCGCCGAGTCCGTCACCGACGAAATCGACGTCACCAGAGCCGAATTCGAGTATGCGGTCAGCCACGAGGGGGCACTCAACGTCGACGACATCCTCGATCGGCGCACGAGAATCGGGCTTGTGAAGCAAGACCGCGACCGCGTGGTGGCCGTCGCCGAGGAGTTCGTCGCGCAGGTGCGCTAGCTGCTCAGGACGTCCCAGCTTTCGAGGTCGGGCTCGAAGGCGTCGGCGACGGTTTCGGCGGTCGCGATCGACGCGAAGTACAGGAGGGTGACGGCCATGGCGGTGCCGATCGCCCAGTGAGAGGCACGTTGAATAATCATGCGCTTAGCGTCCAACGGACGCCTTGGCGAATTCTTGGAGCCGCCGAGACAGAAACCAGGGCTGCGATTCTCGAAGAATCACGACCCTTGCTTCGGTTTCGGCGCGGAGAACGGCCGCAGAGAGGGGCGGGAGACCCCTACAGCGGAATGTTCTTGTGCCTGCCGCGACGTGGCGGCGCCTCGGCCAGGGCCTGCGTCAGCGCGCTGCGGGTGTGCGCCGGGTCGATCTTCGCGTCCACGACGCCGATATCGATGGCGCTGTCCACGCCGCCAGCGATGCTCTCGTGCTCCTCGGCCAGCTGCTCGTGCAGCGCTTCGCGCTCGTGCTCGGGGGCCGCGGCGAGCTTCTTCTTGTGCAGGATGCCGACGGCCGCCTTCGCGCCCATCACCGCGACCTCGGAATCCGGCCACGCGAACACCTTCGTCGCACCCAGCGACCGCGAGTTCATCGCAATGTAGGCCCCGCCGTAGATCTTTCGCGTCACCAGCGTGACCCGGGGGACGGTGCACTCGCCGAATGCGTGCAGCAGCTTGGCGCCGCGGCGCACCACGCCGCCCCACTCCTGGTCGACCCCGGGCAGGTACCCCGGCACGTCGACGACGACCACCAGCGGAATGCCGAACGCGTCGCACAGCCGCACGAAACGTGCTGCCTTCTCGGCACTTTCGGAGTTCAGGCAACCGCCCAGCCGCAGCGGGTTGTTGGCCAGCACGCCCACCGTGCGGCCCGACAGCCGGCCCAGCCCGATCACCATCGACGGCGCCCACTTCGCCTGGAACTCCTCGAGCGGCGCGTCGTCGTCGAGCAGGGCGTTGACGAGCGGGTGCACGTCGTAGGCACGACGCGGGGATTCGGGCAGCAACGCATGCAGATCGGTGTCGCCGGCTTCGGCCTTGTCGCGGTCGAAATGGCCCTGCTGGCAGAACAATCCGACCAGGCGACGGCCGCGCTCGTACGCGTCGACCTCGTCGTCGGCGACGATGTGGCACACGCCGGACTTCTTGTGGTGCGTCTCCGGACCACCCAGCGACGCCATGTCGACGTCCTCGCCGGTGACGCTGCGCACGACGTCGGGTCCGGTGACGAACACCCGGCTCTCCGGTGCCATCACGATGACGTCAGTCAGGGCCGGCCCGTACGCGGCGCCGCCGGCCGCGAAGCCGACGACGACGGAGATCTGCGGGACGTAGCCGGACGCCCGGATCATGGCCTCGAACACCAAACCCACTGCGTGCAAAGCCTTTACGCCTTCAGCCAGTCGGGCACCGCCCGAGTGCCAGATGCCGACGATCGGGCTCTGCTCCTCGATCGCGAGGTCGTAGGCGTCGACGATGTGCCGGCAGCCCTCGATGCCCATCGCGCCGCCCATGACAGTCCCGTCGGTGCAGAACGCGACGGTGCGAACACCGTTGACGGTGCCTGCCGCGGCGAGCACACCCGATCGATCCCGCTCGTGCAGCAGCTCGAGGCTCTGGTCATCGAAGAACGTGGACAGCCGCAGCAGCGGGTCGCGCGGGTCGAGCGATTCCCCAACCGCCTCGGGGGCCATGATCGTCATCGGTGTCTCCTGTGGTTTTGGTCTAAGAGTTCAGCACGGACCTTGGAGCTTTCTAAAAGCCTTTCTCCATGGTTAGTACTTCCCGAAGGCGAGTGCGACGTTGTGCCCGCCGAATCCGAACGAGTTGTTGATCGCGTAACGGTAGTTGCCGACCCGAGGCTCGCCGTGGACGACATCCAGGTCGATCTCGGGATCCTGGTTCTTCAGGTTCAGGGTCGGCGGGATCACCCCGTCGCGCAGCGCCAGCACGGTCAGGATCGCCTCTACCGCGCCGACCGCGCCGACTGAGTGGCCGAGCGCCGACTTCGGCGCGTACACGGCGGCGTCGTGGCTGCCGAGGGCATTGCGGATGGCCTTGGCCTCGGCCACGTCGCCGACCGAGGTGCCGGTCGCATGCGCGTTGACGTGGTCGATGTCGGTGGGCGTCAGACCCGCCAGTTGGATCGCGCGAGTCATCGCCCACCCGGCCTGCTCGCCGTTGGGGTCGGGGGCCACCATGTGGAAGGCGTCCGACGTGATCGACGCGCCCATCAACCGGCCCAGGATGTTGGCGCCGCGCGCCTTCGCGTGCTCCTCGGTCTCGATGACGATCAGCGCACCCGCCTCGCCGAACACGAACCCGTTGCGGTCCTTGTCGAAAGGACGACACGCACCGGCCGGGTCGTCGTTGGTGGTCGACAACACGATGCGCATCTGAGCGAACGCGGCGATCGGCACCGCCTCGATCTTCGATTCGACGCCGCCGCAGATAGCGACGTCGGCCTCGCCGAGCACGAGGTTGCGCCACGCCTGGGCGATACCCTCGGACCCTGAGGCACAGGCCGACACCGGCGTGCTGACGCCGGCCCGGGCCTTGCGCTCGAGCCCTACTGCGGCCGCCGCCGCGTTGGGCATGTACTTCTGCACGGCCAGCGGTGACACCGCCCGCATGCCCCGCGCGCGCATGTCGTCGTAGCTGAAGACCAGCTCTTCGGTCGAGCCCATGCCGGTGCCGATCGACACCATCAGACGTCGCGGATCCACCTCCGGCGACCCGGCGTTCTGCCACACCCGCCGGCTCAGCACCGTGGACATCTTCTGCAGGTACGACAGCCGGTGAAGCTCGACCTTCGTCAGCTCGGGATCGAAATCCTCCAGGAGATGCCCGCCGATGCGAACCGGCAGGGAGTACTGCTCGACGAACGGGTCCTCCAGCTTGCGGATGCCGCTTTGTCCGTCCAGCAGCTTCTTCCAGGTGGTGTCGGCGTCGGTTGCCAAGGCAGTCGTCATCGCAATGCCGGTGACGACCACGTTGGGGAATCCATTCCCCGTAGACAGCCGTGTCATTGCTTCTCCGACAAATCCTTTCGCATCCTTTTCGCGGCTTTCAATACTTCCCGAACGCGAGAGCGACGTTGTGGCCACCGAACCCGAACGAGTTGTTGATGGCGTACTTGTAGTCGCCGTAGCGCGGTTCACCCGCGACGACATCGAGGTCGATCTCGGGGTCGGGGGTTTCGTAATTCAACGTCGGGGGGATCACCCCGTCACGCAACGTCAAGACCGTCAAGACCGACTCTAGTGCACCGACCGCTCCAATGGAGTGGCCGAGCGCGGACTTCGGCGCATACACCGGGGCGTGCTCGCAGCCCGCCACGCGAATAGCGTTGGCCTCCGCGGTGTCACCGATCGGCGTGGCCGTCGCGTGCGCGTTGATGTGGTCGATGTCCTTGGCGGACAGGCCGGCCAGCTCGAGAGCACGCTGCATCGCCTTGCCGGCACGTTCGCCGTCCGGCGCGGGCGCCACCATGTGGAACGCGTCCGAGGTGATGCCGGCACCCAGCAGCCGGGCCAGCGGCTTGGCGCCGCGAGCCTTCGCGTGCTCCTCGGTCTCGATGACCATCAGAGCACCGGCCTCGCCGAACACGAACCCGTCGCGGTTCTTGTCGAACGGTCGCGACGCGCCTTCCGGATCGTCGTTCTTCGTCGACATCGCGCGCATCATCGAGAACGCCGCGATCGGCAGCGCCTCGATGCCGCCCTCGACACCGCCACAGACGGCGATGTCGGCGTCGCCCATCACGATCTGCCGCCACGCGTGCGCGATGGCCTCAGAGCCTGACGAGCAGGCCGACACCGGCGTGATGACACCGGCGCGGGCGCCGAGCTGCAGCCCGACCACTGCCGCGGCGCCGTTCGGCATGATCATCTGAACCGCCAGCGGCGACACCTTGCGGGGGCCGCCTTCGTTCATCAGGTCATAGGTCTCGACGATCTTCTCGCCACCGCCGAGCCCGGTGCCGACCACGACCGCGAACCGGTCACCGTCGACCTCGGGCGTGCCGGCGGACTCCCAGAGCCTGCCGCTGATCAGCTTGGCCATCCGCTGGACATACGACATGCGCCGCAGGTCCAGCCGGTTCATGAGGTCGTCCACCGGCTCTTTGAGGTGGCCACCGATGCGGACCGGCAGGTCCCATTTGGTGACGAACTCGTCCTCGAGCACGCGGATGCCGCTCTCACCGGCCAACAAACCCTTCCACGTGCTCTCGATGTCCGGCGAAATCGATGTCGTCGCCGTGACGGCGGTGACCACCACGCTGGGGAAACCGCCGTTAGCAGTGGAAGGTTTGGTCATGTGCGGTCCGCTTCGATCTTCGCGCGGATGGCCTCGGCGGCCTCAGGGTTCTCTTCCTCGAGCTTCTGGATGTAGCCGACCACGTCACCAACGGTGCGCAGCCCGGCCAGATCCTCGTCGGGGATCTTCACGCCGTACTTGTCCTCGGTCTGCACCGCGATCTCAACCATCGACAGCGAGTCGATGTCCAGGTCGTCGACGAACGACTTCTCGGGGGTGACCTCCGACGGCTCGATACCGGTGACCTCTTCGATGATCTCGGCGAGACCGGCGATGATTTCTTCCTGAGTGGCGGGCACTATGGCTCCTTCTAATTGATGGTGCTACTGCTACTGATACGTGCGTTATGTGGTTGTCCTGGCAAGGCGCCGGCTAGAAGGCCGCCAGCCCGTCCAGGTCTGCGGGCGACTTGACGGCATGCGTGCCGATCCCCCGAAGTTCGCGTTTGGCGATGCCGGTGAGCGTTCCCGCGGGCGGGAACTCGACGATCGCCGTGACATTGCGCTGACGCAGGGTCTCGGTGCACAGGTCCCACCGGACTGGGCGGGTCATCTGGGCCACCAGCTTGGTCATCGCGTCTTCTGCGGAGGCTACCGGCTGGCCATCGGCGTTCGACAGTACAACGGCGGTCGGCTCGGCGGTCTGCACATTCGCCGCCGCGGCGGTGTAGGCATCCAGCGCCGACGACATGAAATGCGTGTGGAACGCGCCGGCGGTGGCCAGCAGACGGACCCGCGCCTTCTCGGGCGGGTTCTCGGCGAGCTTCGCCAGCGCGTCGAGGCGGCCGGCGGCCACGACCTGGCCCGCGGCGTTGCGGTTGGCCGGGACGAGTTCGAGCTCGTCCAGACGGGCCAGCACCTCGGTTTCCTCGCCGCCGAGCACCGCCGACATGCCAGTGGGCTCCAGCGCGCAGGCCTTCGCCATCTCCACACCACGGGTGGCAGCCAGCGCGACGGCGTCGTCGGCGGAGATGATGCCACCGATCGCGTAGGCGGCGATCTCGCCGACCGAATGCCCGGCCACCAAAACCTCTCGCGAAATCTCGCGTCGTGCCAGCAGGTTGCGGCGCACCAGTTCTTGATGGGCGAGCAGCGTCGCGGCCACGACGAGCGGCTGGGTTACCGCGGTGTCGGTGATCTCCTCGGCCGTCGCAGTCGTGCCCAGCGTGACCAGGTCCAGGCCGCTGACCTCACACCACGACGTCAGCGTCTCTGACGCGCCCGGCAACTCCAGCCACGGTGAGAGCATTCCGGGGGTCTGCGAACCCTGTCCAGGGCAGAGCAAGGCGATCACAGTCTTTTGAGGCACGGATTAAGAAAACACTGTGAAAGTGGTTTTACGCGGTGTAAGAGATTATGAACCTGGTCTTAGGTTTTTGTGGAGGTTCCACAAATCAGCATGTGATGCGACTCCATCGAGACGAAATTGCAACCGTCAACCAGCGCGATGCACGCCACGCGGCGGTGTGATCTGCGCAACAGACGGATAAGCCGAGGTCGGGTTAGTTGCCTGCGATGCGAGCCGACCCACGGTTGCGGCAACCCGCAGCACGTAGGCGTCGCGGGGCGTGGTGGGGTCGCGGCCGGTGAAGTCGGTGATCCGCTTGAGCCGGTAGCGCACGGTGTTTGGATGAACGAACAATTTGCGCGCGCATGCCTCGATGGCTCCGCCGGAGTCCAGATATGCGTCCAGGGTCTCGGTCAGCGCCGGTCCGGCGTCGGCCAGGGGCCGCATCACCTCTGCGTCGAGTACCGCGATGGCCGACGCATCGCCGAGCAGCGCGCGTTCGGGCAGCAGCTCGCGGGCCAGCACCGGCCGCGGAGCGCTGCTCCAGCCGGCGACGGCGTTCATGCCGGCGATCGCCTCCGTGGCGCTGGTGTGCGCCGCGGTGAAGGTCGGCGCCGTCGGCCCGATCACCACCGGCCCGTCGGCGAACACGTCGATGAGCTCGCGCAGAAACTTGTCGGTGGGGGCCAACGGGCCGGACACGATCGCGATCAGCCAGGTTCCGTGGACATCCGACAGCGCCGCCCGGCCATGTCGCTGGGCGATCTCGCGCACGTCGTCGCTGGCAAAGTCGACGCGCTCGGCTCGGGGCAGGCCGACGACGACGGTCGCGGGCGCAGTGGTGTCCCAGTTCAGCGCCGCGGCGCGCGACTGCAGCTCGGGACCGGCGTCGCCGCGCACCACGGCGTCGACGAGGTTGGCCTCCATGCGGGAGTCCCAGGAGCCGCGGGCCTCGGCGGCGTCCGCGTAGGCCGACGCCGCGGTGAACGCGAGATCGCGGCTGTAACGCAGGATTCCCGTCGTCAGCGCGGTGGCCTGCTCCTCGGACCGGGCCAGCATCGGCACGACTTCCTCGAAGAACTCCATCGTGACGCGAACCATGTCGACGGTCTGCCGCAGCGCGATGCGCCGGGTCAGATCCTGCGGCACCAGCTCGAAGGCCTGCACGGTGTAGCCCACATTGCCGTGCGGGTTGCCCATCCACTCGACGAAGTTGACCACCGCCGCCTGCACGACCAGGTGCACGCTGGCCCGCTGCGAGGCTTCCAGGTCGGCGAAGAACGGCAACCGCTCCTGCATGGCCGCGACCGCCTCGGTGGCGAACCGCCCGGAATACTGCTTGAGCTTGCGCAGCAGCGATTCCGGGACGGTCTCCAGCAGTTCGAGCGTGGACAGCGGCGGGGCCGGCCGATCCTTGTCGGGCATATCTAAAAGCTACGCCACTTTTCTGGTGAATACCCATAACATACCCGTTGACTCTGCGCACAGAGCTCAAGTCGCCTCTCGCGCCCTGTGCGCAGAGTGAACGCGGATCAGGCCACACCCGGGTCCGACGTCTGCTCCGGCGCCGCCAGCACGTCGTCGATCTCGTAGCGGCGCGCGGCCTCGACGGCGACGGACTTGTCGATCTCGCCGTCGCGCGCCAGCCCTTCGAGCACCCCGACCGCGATCGACTCGGCATCGGTGTTGAAGAAGCGGCGCGCGGCGGGCCGGGTGTCGGAGAACCCGAAGCCGTCGGTGCCCAGCGTGATGTACGTGCCGGGCACCCACGGGCGGATCTGCTCGCTCACCGCACGCATCCAGTCCGACACCGCCACGACGGGTCCACGCGCGTCGGCCAGCGCCTGGGTCACATACGGCACCCGCGGCGAGTGGTCAGGGTGGCGCAGCCTTTCCTTTTCTATCTCTACGCCCTCACGGTTGAGCTCGCCCCAGCTGGTCATCGACCACACGTCGGCGGCGACGTCCCAGTCCGCCGCCAGCAGGTCAGCCGCGCGCAGCGCGTCGGGCATCGACACCCCGGAAGCCAGGATCTGTGCCGAGTACTGCCGCGGCTCGGGGGCGGGCCGGTAGCGATAAATCCCGCGCAGTAGGCCCTCGACATCGAGGTCTTCGGGTTCGGCCGGCTGCGGATACGGCTCGTTGTAGATCGTCATGTAGAAGTAGACGTTCTCCGGGTTCTCGCCGAACATCCGGGCCAGGCCGCTTTCGACGATGTAGGCGATCTCGTACGCGAACGCCGGATCGTAGGCCACGACAGCAGGATTGGTGGACGCCAGCAGAACCGAATGGCCGTCGGCGTGCTGCAAGCCCTCGCCGGTCAAGGTGGTGCGGCCGGCCGTCGCACCGAGCACGAATCCGCGTGCCATCTGGTCGGCGGCGGCCCAGAACCCGTCGCCGGTGCGCTGGAACCCGAACATCGAGTAGAAGATGTAGATCGGGATCATCGGTTCGTTGTGCGTCGCATACGACGTGCCTGCGGCGGTGAACGTCGCGGTGGAACCGGCCTCGTTGATGCCCTCGTGCAGGATCTGGCCGATCTCACTTTCCTTGTAGGCCAACATCATCTCGGCGTCGACGGAGGTGTAGAGCTGGCCGTTGCGATTGTAGATCTTCAGCGACGGGAACCAGGAGTCCATGCCGAAGGTGCGTGCCTCGTCGGGGATGATGGGCACGATGCGTGGCCCAATCTCCTTGTCGCGCAACAGTTCTTTGAAGACACGCACCGTCGCCATCGTGGTGGCGACCTCTTGGTGGCCGGAGCCCTTCTTGACCGACTTGTAGATGTCGCGCGGCGGAAGCGTCAAAGCCTTGGATTTGGTGCGGCGTTCGGGCACGAATCCGCCGAGCGCGCGCCGACGATCCAGCATGTACCGGATCTCCGCCGCGTCCGGCCCGGGGTGGTAGTACGGCGGAAGGTAGGGGTTCTCGTCGAGTTGCTTGTCGGAGACCGGGATTCGCTGTGCGTCGCGGAATCCTTTGAGGTCTTCCAGCGCGAGCTTCTTCATTTGGTGGGTGGCGTTGCGGCCCTGGAAGTGCTTTCCCAGCGAGTAACCCTTGATGGTATGGGCGAGGATGACCGTGGGCTGGCCCTTGTGTTCGGTGGCCGCGCGGTAGGCGGCATACACCTTGCGGTAGTCGTGACCGCCGCGCTTGAGACTCCAGATCTCGTCGTCGGACATGTTCTGCACCAGAGCCTTGGTCCGCGGATCGCGGCCGAAGAAGTGCTCACGGACGTAGGCGCCGTCGTTGGCCTCGTAGGTCTGGTAGTCGCCGTCGGGAGTGGTGTTCATCAGGTTCACCAGCGCACCGTCGCGGTCGGCGTGCAGCAACGCGTCCCACTCGCGGCCCCAGACGACCTTGATCACGTTCCAGCCGGCGCCGCGGAAGAACGACTCGAGTTCCTGGATGATCTTGCCGTTGCCGCGCACCGGCCCGTCGAGTCGCTGAAGGTTGCAGTTGATGACGAACGTCAGGTTGTCCAGCGCCTCCAGCGCCGCGACGTGGGCGGCGCCGCGGCTTTCCGGTTCGTCCATCTCGCCGTCGCCGAGGAACGCCCACACGTGCTGGTCGGAGGTGTCCTTGATGCCGCGGTCGTGCAGGTAGTGGTTGAACCGCGCTTGGAAGATCGCGTTGAGTGGGCCGAGGCCCATCGACACGGTCGGGAACTCCCAGAATTCCGGCATCAGCCGCGGATGCGGATACGACGGCAGGCCGCCGCCGGGGTGGCTGTGCTCTTGGCGGAAGCCGTCGAGCTGGTCGGCGGTCAGCCGGCCTTCCAAAAACGCGCGGGCGTAGATGCCGGGGGAAGCGTGGCCCTGGATGTACACCTGGTCGCCGCCGCCGGGTTGGCTCTTGCCGCGGAAGAAGTGGTTGAACCCGACCTCGTAGAGCGCCGCCGACGACGCGTACGTCGAGATGTGTCCGCCCACACCGACGCCGGGCCGTTGTGCGCGGTGCACCATGATCGCCGCGTTCCACCGGATCCAGCGCCGGTAGCGCCTTTCCACCTCCTCGTCGCCGGGGAACCACGGCTCGAGTTCGGTCGGGATGGTGTTGACGTAGTCCGTCGACGTCAGGGCGGGGATCGCGACGCGTTGCTCGCCCGCGCGTTCCAGCAGGCGCAGCATCAGGTAGCGCGCCCGCGCCGGGCCCGAGCGGTCCAGCACGTCGTCGAACGACTCCAGCCACTCGCCGGTCTCTTCCGGGTCGATGTCGGGCAGATAGGATGCCACGCCTTCCCGAATCACTCGGACTCGATCGGATTCATTTGAGCCGGTTGAGTTTTGGGCCAGGTCGCGACGGGCGAACTCGGTGGTCAACTTCCGCTCCTCATCAGGCGGTGCATGGATACCTCCATCGTCCACCAATCGTGCCCCACGTGCACCGGTAGCCGGTAACCTCATCGGCTGTGCTGGGGGTCGGCGGGGTGCGGCGATGGCGGATCGCCGCACTGGTGGCCGGTCTGATCGCGGCGGCAGCGCTGGTGGTGGTCGGCTGCACCAGCATGACCAGCGGCACGCCGGCCGTGGACACCAACGACGCGCGGGACTATCGGACGTGGGTGGTCGATTCGCTGTCGCAGTCCGCGGCGGCGTCCAGTGAGCGGGAGTCGACGCGACAGGTGTCGCTGACGGCCGAGGCCGTCGCAAACGCGTGCGAAGTGCTCAGCAACACGAGTGTGGACGCGGTGACCGCGATCAACGCGTACGTCAGCGCCGTCGCGGCCCACAACGAGGCAGACGTGGCCGCGAAGGCGCAGGCGGCGGTCGACACGCTGAACCGTGGCGCGGACGCGGTCGCCGCCACCCTCAATTCCGCGCTGCTGCCTCACATGCGCGATGCGTTCACGGCCTGGGTGGACGCCACCCGGGCGGTCGCGAAGGCCATCGGCGAGCGCTACGGCCAGCAGGAATTCAATGCGGAGGTCGACAAATTCAACCAAGCGAATGACGCTGCGCTGAATACATGCGGTGGCTCGCCCTGAGCGACCCGGCCGCTGGTGCTAGGGCGCAGCGCCGTAGCGTGCAACGATAGGGCAGGACAGGGCGGCTCACAGACAAGGGAGGTTTCGACGGTGGTCGCGGCGGGTGACGCCCCGAACTACGCCCGAAGACTGGGCATCGAAAAAGATCAGGTTGTTCAGGAGTTGGGCTGGGACGAGGACACCGACGACGACATCCGCGCCGACATCGAGGACGCTTGCGGAAGCGAGCTGCTCGACGACGACTCGGACGAGGTCATCGACGTCGTGCTGCTGTGGTGGCGCGACGGGGACGGCGATCTGGTCGACCGGTTGATGGACGCGATCACGCCGTTGTCTGACGACGGGGTCATCTGGGTGCTGACGCCGAAGACCGGCAAACCCGGTCATGTGCTGCCGGCCGAGATCTCCGAGTCGGCGCCGACGGCCGGGTTGATGCAGACGTCGTCGGCGAACCTGGGCGACTGGAGCGCAAGCCGGCTGGTGCAACCGAAATCCCGGGCGGGCAGGCGCTGATGCTGGACGTCGGCACGTCTGCACCAGACTTCACGCTCCGCGACCAGAACCAACAGCCGGTGTCGCTGAGCGACTTCCGTGATAACAAGAGCGTGCTGCTGGTGTTCTTCCCGCTCGCGTTCACCGGTGTCTGCCAGGGCGAGCTCGACGAGATCCGCGACCACCTGCCCGAGTACGAGAACGACGAGACGCAGACATTGGCGATCTCGGTGGGACCGCCTCCAACGCACAAGGTTTGGGCGACGGAGAGCGGCTTCACCTTTCCGGTGCTGTCGGATTTCTGGCCGCACGGTGCGGTCGCGCAGGCTTACGGGGTGTTCAACGACGACGCGGGGTTCGCGAACCGGGGCACGTTCGTCGTGGATAAGTCGGGCATCATCCGGTTCGCGGAGATGAAGCAGCCGGGCGAGGCGCGGGACCAGAGTCTGTGGAAGACCGCGCTGGCAGCGCTGCAGTCCTAACTAGCGGCGGCCGCGATACTGCGATTTCGTATACGACGCGCCGTCGAGGGTGTACGAATCCGCAGATTCGGGATTTCCCAGAGCCACTCCGCAGCCCTTATCCTGCCCCAGAACGGGCGCGTAGCTCAGTGGTAGAGCACTGGTTTTACACACCAGCGGTCGGCGGTTCGATACCGTCCGCGCCCACCATTGTCAGTGACGTGCCGCCTCCTGGGCGAGCTGCACCCGCGAGGTCAGCCCGAGCTTGGTGTAGATGTGAGTGAGATGCGCCTGCACGGTGCGAGGGGAGACCAACAGCCGGACGGCGACGTCCTTGTTGCCGAGGCCTTCGCTGACCAATCGGACGACGTCGAGTTCGGCGCGGGTCAACGACGCCCAACCGCTGCTGGCGCGCCTGCGTTCGCCACGACCACGCTGTGCGTAGGCGATCGCCTCCTCGATCGACAACGCCGCGCCTTCCGCCCACGCGGCGTCGAATTCGTTCTGGCCCAAGGCATCCCGAACCGTGGCGATCCTTGCCTCATCGTCGGCGTCGAGAACCTTGAAGCGCACCATTCCCATGCGGCGGCGGGCTGCTTCCGCCGCGCCGAACAGCCGCGCTGCTAGCAGGTCGTTGCCTGCTTCACCCGCCACAATGGCGAGGCAGTCGAGAGCGAACGGAACGACGAGGTCACCTCCGAGACGGGCCGCCAAGTCGAGCGCGTCATAGGCATCGCGTTCGGCAGCGCCGAGTTCACCGCGCGCGATTTCGACGAGTGCGCGCGACGTCAAGGCCGCCGCCAGAGCCCAGCCCGTGTTCGATGACACGGCATCGTCGGCCCAGCGACCGGCCGCGGCGAGATCACCGCTCGTCAACGGGGCCAGGGCCGCCCAGGTGAATATCGAGGACGTCATGGGATCCATCGCGGTGCGCTCGCGCGCTGTTTCGTATGCCTCCCATGCCGCGGACGCGTTGCCCGCGGCAAGGTGGACAATGCCGAACGCCGAGTAGACGATGCCGCTGTATGAATCAAAGTCGGATGCGCGTTCGAGGGCCACGTCGGCCACCGCTCGCGCACTTGCCGCATCCCCCAGGTAAGCCAGCGCGTAAGCACACGTCACCGATGCGCCAATCGAGAACACGTCGTGGGACTCGGCCACCTCGCGGAGCCGAGCGACTGCCTCGGTCAGGTCGCCGCGGAGGACTTGCGCCCAGCCCAGGACATAGCGCAACTGGCGGGAGACGAAGCCGTCGCCGATGCGGTCGGCGATCCTGATTCCTTCCTCGGCGGCCACCTGCGCCGCGACGGGCTCGTTCCACACGCGCGCGGTCATCCACTCTCTAGGCCGAAGATCTGCCCCAACCACCGGGAATCGCCGAGGTCCCGCGCAAGCTCCGCTGCCTCGGCGAAGTATGTCCCGGCCAGCTCGCGGTCGTGGGCGTTGGCGAGCGCACCGCAGGCGGTCAGCGCCCGCGCCACGAGCGCCGGGTCACCAAGTTCCCGTGCCGCTGCCAGAGTTCGCTCGGCGTCGTCGAGTCCGATGGACATGCCCCTAAATGACATCAGCAGGGCTTTGTCCGCAGACGCCCGCACACGCGCCGCGGATGTGTCGGGGCTCTCTGGACCTTTATCGGCAAGGGCGGCACCGAGCCAGTTCAGCCCTTCCTGGTGGCGTCCACGGGTCAGCCAGAGCGGTTGCAGCGCCGATGCCAGCTCCAGCGCCAGGTCGGTGTCCGAACTTTCTCGACTCCACGCGAAAGCGGCACGCAGATTGTCGATTTCGGTTTCCGCCCGCTCGAGGCGGCGTTCGTGGTCGGCCTCTGCCGGCGCGTCGAGCAGGGCCGCCATCGCGGTGTAGTGGTCGCGGTGACGGGCCCGGACGTCGTCACCTTCGTGGGACTCGCCGAGGTTTTTCCTGTGCGTACTGACGGACGGTTTCGAGCAGCCGGTAGCGGGGTCCATGCGGGCTGTCGTCGGCGACCACGAGCGACTTGTCGACCAGCAGGGTGAGCTGATCGAGTATCTGGTAGCGCTCCACTTCGCCGCCGCCGGCGACAGCCTGGGCGGCGTCGAGATCGAACCCGCCGAGGAACACCGCAAGCCTTCGGAACAACACCTGTTCGGGCTCAGACAGCATTGAGTGCGACCAATCCACCGATGCGCGCAATGTCTGCTGGCGGCGCACCGCCGTACGGGCACCTCCGGTCAGAAGGCGAAACGCGTCGTGCAGACTGTCGACGATTTCGGCGGGGGACAATGCACGGACCCGGGCTGCGGCAAGTTCGATGGCCAGCGGAAGGCCGTCGAGCCTGCGGCAGATCTCCGTCACAATTTCGGCGTTGTCCGAGGTGACACGGAATTCGGGCTTGGTCCTGCGTGCGCGTGCGCTGAACAGCTCGATCGCTTTCGTCGGCCAGTGAGAGGGAGGGCACCCGCCAGCTCACCTCACCGGCCACGCCGATCGGCTCGCGGCTCGTCGTCAGCAATGTCAACGTCGGGCATGCGCCTAGCAGGCCCGTAATCAGCTCGGCGCTGGCGTCGAGCAGGTGTTCGCAGTTGTCGAGCAGGAGCAGCATCTGGCGATCGCGAATGAACCGCAGCAGTACGTCCATCGTCGGTTGGCCGGGTTGGTCGGGCAGGCCCAGCGCGCGCACCGCCAACCGCGTCTTGCCCGCGCCGCCCGCGCCGCCCGCGTGACGAGCCGGTTGTCGGCGAGCGCCTCACGGATGCCATTCATTTCCGCTTGGCGCCCAATGAAACTCGTCAATTGCGCCGGAAGACGCTCGGCGGCAACGGCATTGGCAGTGCGCAGCGGCGGGAAGTCGTTGTGCAGATCTGGGTGACAGAGTTGCACCACCCGTTCGGGGCGGGGCAGATCGCGCAGCGGATGGGAGCCCAGGTCGGTGAGCGAGACGTCTGGCGGGAGTTGGTCGATGACAAGCGGTTCCGTCGCGCCGGACAACACGGTCTGACCGCCGTGGGCCAGGTCGCGCAGCCGGGCGGTGCGGTTGATCGTCGGGCCGACGTAGTTGGCCTCGTCGCGCAGTTGTATGTCGCCGGTGTGGACGCCGATGCGCAACTTGATCGGTGCCAACGGTGCCCGCTGCAAGTCCAGCGCACAGGCCACCGCGTCGGCGGCGCGCGCGAACGCGATCACGAAGCTGTCGCCCTCGCCCTGTTCCACGGGTCGCACACCCTGGTGGGTGGCGACCGCGTCAGACAGTGTCTGGTCGAGGCGCGCGACGGCGGCCTTCATCGCCTCGGGCTGGGTCTCCCACAACCGGGTCGAACCCTCGACGTCGGCCAGCAGCAACGTCACGGTTCCCGTCGGAAGCTCGCTCATGTCCACGTCGCTAGTTTCGCCCATGCTAGCCAGCATGCGGCGACGTGCAGCGCAGAACATCAGCGAAATCGCCAATAGTTGCGGCGTAGGGATGCGTACGTACGCGCCCGACTATCGACTAGCCACCAGCAGGTGGCTTTGCGTCGCCCTCCTTATTCAGCGCCTCGCTCGCGCTGCCGACGACGCTTCGGATGAACTCGTACTGGGTCTTGACGAGCTTGTCCGCCATGTCCAGGGCGGCGTCGACGATGGTCTTGCGCCTCGACGGGCCGTCGTCGCCGTGCCCGGGAATCGACTCATCGACGGTGCCGACGAACTTGCGCACGGCATCGATCGCGGCCCGCTGTCCGGATTCGACCGACTTGAGCACGTCGTCGGACAGGTCTGCCGCTCGTCCGGTCAGGTCTGCTGCTCGTTCCGCGACGGGTTTTTTCTCGGTGCTGTTCTCTGCCATGGCATCAGAATGCGCTAAGGGCCCGGCGTCCTGTAGGGCCGATGGTCCCTTGCGTTGCCGGTCGGCAGCGACTAGTCAGCGCGCTTCGCGTCGTCTTCCTTGCTCGCGGTCTCGCTCCCGCCGCGCACGAAGCTGCGTAAGAACCCGTACAAGTCCTTCGCCTCGCCCGGCTTGCTCACCATCCCGCTCGCGCCGCGCACGGCGCTGCGCAAGTACTCGTTCGTTGTCGTGGTGAGCTGCTCGGCGTAATCCCCGATGGCACCGACGACCTTTTTACGCGCCGACGGGTCGTCGACGAGGTCGGGCGTCGCGTCGTCGAGGCGGTCCACAAGTTTGCGTATAGCCTCGATCGCCGCCAGCTGTCTGGCTTCGATCCGCTTCAGCACCTCGTCGGACAGGTCCGATGCACGTTTCGCCGCGGTCTTCTTCTTGGTGCTCTCTGCCATGAGCGCGCTCCTTTGAATGCAGCAGTGAGGCTTGGCCTTAGAATGCGCCCTAACCCGCCGTTCTAAACAGGGCCGTTGGTCCTTGAGGATCCGGCGCGGGCTCGTTGTCGGCTCGACTCCCTCCGCGCCCGCTCGCTAGCTCAGCCGAAGTTCGAGTCGTTGTGATTGGGACAGTAGGCGGCGACGGCCGAACTTGCGATCCCGCGTGCTTCCGTTGGGTTGAAGACTCCCTTGGCGACGATGTTGTTGACCGCAGACACGAATGTCGAATGGCCAGGGCTCCTGTCGAGGGCCGAGCAGACCGACTGGCCAAGGGAAATCATCTCCTCAAAAGAGGCACGGCCCTGATAGTTGACCAGGTTTCCACTCAGCGCCTTCGAGTACCAATCGTCGGCGGTGGGTTCCGCCTGTGCGACCGGGCACATGGTCAGTGCCAGTGCGGTCAGCGAGACAGCGAATGTTGCGACGCGGCTCATCTTCAGCCTCCTTACGAGGAAGGAAGGCGACGATACTCCAGGACCGCAATTTGCGGATCAGTTTCGCCAGGTCAGCGATTGGTCGGCGTTAGCCGGAAAACCGGGATCGTCCGGCCGATAGGCGAGGCGCCGTCTTCGCGCCGGTCATCTTCAGCGTCGCCGACGGCACGCTGGACATGCCCCAACTCACTCGTCCGTTGCTGATTCGCCCGAGCCATGGATCCGTTTTGGACGCAACGTGTTTGGCGATGTACTGTCCCGCCTGCGAGCGCCCGAACCTGTTCAACGCACGCATCACAGCCGTCGTGGGACGGTTCGGATCGACGTGTCGCAGCGGCATGTGTTCGACCCCAGACCAGCTGCGTTATGGGTTGTAGTCGGTGCTGCCCTCGACGGGATGCGTCGTGCTGATCAGCTTGGCGAAGCAGTGGTTTCGATCGAAACCCCGGGCCGCGCACCACGCCTTCGCATCGCGGGAGTCGGTGTAAGAGATGCCGACCACCGTCACCCACCATTGATACTTGGTGTCGAACGTCGACCAGTCAGGTGAGTACAAGAGCCTGACGCCCGGATAGATCTGCCGCAACTGAAGATGTTCCTGCAGGATCTTGGCGTAGTCCCAGGTCGTGCCCTCTGCAACGAGTCCGTAGTACTTGGAACTGATTTGGGCCACCCAGCGCTCTGCGAGGTAAAGGGACACCGAAGACCGGTCGCCATCGGCGATCGCCCGGAGCCGGTTCAGCGCGGCTGTCTCGGAATCCACCGTTGTCGGTGTTGGCCGAGGCGACGACGTCGTGGTCGGCGTGCGCGTGGTCGTCGGCGTGGGCGTCGCCGACGAACTCGGTTCTGAACTGGCGAACGAAATCTCAGCCCCGGCACGGGCTTCCGCCTCGGTGTACGTCGACTCGCGTTGGCCGGCCACCTGCACCCGGTAGAACTTTGCCCCGCCCGGCACATCGCTGATGCTGAAGCGCAGGTTGCAGGAGTCGCGCACCAGGTAGCTGCTGTCGAAAGTGCCCTTCGCCAACAGCTTTCGCGCCTCGTCCGCGACGATCACCGGTGCGCCGGGTCCGATGTCTGCAAAGCTTTGCGCACCGGCGCACGGAAATCCCGACGGCAGCCCTAAGGTCGTCGTGCTGTTGCCCATCAGATGCACGGTGCCTGCCAGCGTGAACGCCTCAGCCGGCGTGGGCTAGCTCACGGCTTTGAAGCCGATGTAAGCCGCGACGCACAGGACGTACGAATGCTGCGGCTGCGGCCAGCGCGATCCGAGAACGCGCGGTGTTTGACGCGCCATGTTGCACAAACTGAGGCATCGTCGGAGCGCTCACCGGCGGTGTCGGCCGCCAAGTTGCTGAACTGCCAAGCGCGCGTGCGAATCCATGCACGATACGAACCTGGCCGTGGGATCCTTGGCCAGCGCCTTGGCCAGCGCCGCGTCGAGTGGGGCCAGCTCGGGATGCCGGTCAGTCAACGGGGGCGGTTGGGCGTTCAGATGCTTCCCGATCACGACCGCCGCATTGGAGTGCGGAAACAGCGGCGCGCCGGTCAGCAGGTGGTAAGCGGTCGCCGCTAACGCGTACTGGTCAGCCCGGCCGTCTAATGGCCGACCCATCAACTGCTCGGGAGCGGCATACGCCACCGTTCCCACGGCCATGTTGGTAAGGGTCAGGCCGCTGCTGTCCCCGAGGTCTCGTGCGACGCCGAAGTCGCTGAGAAGAATGCGCCGCTCGTCGTCGTCCAGCCGAGCGATCAAGATGTTCGAGGGCTTGACGTCGCGGTGCAGGAGACCCCGTGCATGGGCATAGTCGAGCGCCGACGCGACGGCCGTGATGATCTCGATCACCGCCGGCAACGGCATCCCGGTCGGATACTGCTCCCGCAGCAAGCGGCCGGCGTCGGTGCCGTCGACGTAGTCCATCGAAATCCACAGCCGGTCCTCGTCGTCGCCGCGGTCGTGGATTCCCACGATGTGCGGATGCCACAACTTGGCGGCCAGCTCCGCTTCCCGGGTGAACCTCTCCCGGAAGTCGGAGTTCAGCGGAGATGTCGGCCCGCAGGACTTTGACCGCATCCTGCCGAGGCAGTCGCGGATGCTGGACGAGGTACACCTCGCCCATCCCCCCAGCTACGTGGCGTCGACCGTCACCACCATCGTGTAGGGCGGCTCGATCTTTTCTTTGTCGGTGGTGCTCCACGCCTTCATGAAGGTGTCGATGGAGAACGTGGTATCGCCGTGCGTGTCCAAACTGTCGTTGAGGTGCACGACGCCGGCGGTGGTGTCGACGCCGGTGACCACCACGACGTGGTTGGTGTAGGTGGGCTTGCCCTGGCCATACAGTGCGCCCGAATCGAGGTGGACAAGCACCTTGTGCCGCTGGCAAGGTAGCGCTCAAGCGCCTCCAAGCCGGTTGGGATGCCGTCGGAGGTGGCGGCGATCTCGACGTCGGTCACCACGGCGTCGATCCCGTAATGCGCGAGCAGTACCACCTCGTCGGGAGCCTTGCTGCCGCTGGCCGTCGTGATGTCGTTGGGGTCGGTCGGGGGAGTCCAGACGGGCTGACCGGGCCGTACGACGCTGGGGGTCTGCTCGGCGAGCGCGATGATCTGCTGCTCGGTGGGTGACTTGCCGGTGAGCTGGCCGACGATGTCGGCGACGGCCATCAGCCCGCAGTCGCCCGTGTGCTGCGGGTGCCAGTACTCAGCTGCTTCAGTCGGGTCGCCGTAGAGCCTGCCGTCGGAGTTCGGCGCGGCGTGGGCCGATGCAGCCAGCAGAACTGCAGCGGCCAACAGCTTGCCGAAGATTATGAGGATGAAGCCGACGAGGGCGATCATCACGCCGACCTTGCGCCTGCGGGTGGACTTGGTGTTCACGAGAAGAGGCTCCGGCGCAGGTCTGCTGAGATCCTCAACGACTTCTTGGCGCGCGGTCAGGACTGCTGCGAGCGCGACTACTCCGACGGCGGGGCGAAGAACTCCAGCGCGATGCCATCGGGGTCCCGGAAACTCAGCCCGGATCCGTAGCCGGCGTCGACGATGCCGCCGTGGCTGATCCCGAGTTCGTTGAGCCGGTTCATCCACTTCTCCAGCTCACCCCGGTTCGCGCACGCGAATCCCACATGATCCAGTCCGACCCGGAACTCGCTGAAGTGCTCGTCGGGCACTCCGCGGTCGTGCTGATGAATGCCCAGCAGCGTGCCGCCGTCGAGCAGCCACACGAGATGACGGAATCCGGCGTCGGTGTGCTCGTCGAGCACCGGGTCAGCGCCGAGCAGCCGTCGATACCACGGACCACTGACCTCGATGTCTTTCACGGTGAGAGCCACGTGGGCGAGGCCGGGGAAGTCGGGCATGGATGCAGACTAGACGATGCGACGACCGCGTCGGGTTCGAGACCGCATGTCCCGCAGGTACACCTGGTAGCCCAGCAGCCAGAGCTGTCGCGGGATCACTCGATCCGCCAGCCGCAGACCCGTGAGCAACAGCTCGAAGCGGCGCTGCTGGCCCGACGTCCACGGCAGCTGCATGTGCGTTCGGAACTCCGCGGGCAGAAAGCCCGTCGTCGCGAACAGATTCAGCGGACCGCCGATCACCCGCAGCGGCCACGGCAGAAACGCCAAGCTGGCGACCCCGTAGAGGTGTTGCCGCACTGGCGGATCGATCCTCAACTCGTCCAGTGAACGCTTCCAGTACTCGTCGAACGCGATGCGGTCCGAGGGCCACATGCTCTCCGGGACTTGCAGCGTGGTGCCGAGCCGTTTCGCGTCGCGGTACACCGCGTCGGCGCAATCGTCGTCCAGGGGTCCGTACAGGAACTCGTGCTGGTCGACGAAGTAGCGGTACAGGCAAGCGGCCACCCAGAGCTGAAGCCTAGGGTCAAATGCGTTGTAGGACAACGGGCTTCGGGCGGTCGAGCGAACCTGCGCGTGGACGGTGTCGACGGCGCGCCGAATCGACTCGCGGTCCTTGTCGGTGCCTACCGTGGCCGCCGCCAGGTACGTGCCCGTCGTCCGTGCCCGCTTGAACGGGTGCTTGTACACGTTGCCGGAGTCGACGGGACTTTCCAGCACTCCGTATCCGACGGCCGGCGCCGACAGCTGCATGATCACGTTGGCCGCCGGGAGCAGCAGCCCCGCCGGGTTCAACAAATCCGCGACTCGATTCGGACGCCGCATCATGTCAGCAGTACACCACGATGTGAGACGCTGCCGAGGTGTTTGGGCGCAGGGCCGTCGGGCTGGCCGCCGGGTGGCTGGCGGACTTGGCGTTCGCCGACCCGCCGCAGCACCATCCGGTCGCCGGGTTCGGCGCGGCCGCCGGTGCGTTGGAGCGCAGGACGTACCGTGACGTGCGCTGGGCCGGAGTCGTTCACGCCGGCTTGCTGCTGAGCGCTGTTGGGCTTCTGGGCGTGGCGGTCGAGCGTGTTGCCGGCCGGATCGGCATCGCCGCCGCGACGTGGACGGCGTTGGGCGGCACGTCGCTGCTTCGAACGGTCGCGGCGATGACGGACACGTTGTCTGCGGGCGACGTCGGTGCGGCCAGGCGGCTGCTGCCGTCGCTGTGCGGCCGCGATCCCGCCGCGCTCGACGCCGACGGGCTGACCCGCGCGGCATTGGAGTCGTTGGCCGAGAACACATCTGACGCACAGGTTGCCCCGCTGTTGTGGACGGCGGTCGGCGGGGCCCCGGGAGCGCTGGTCTACCGGGCGGTCAACACGCTCGATGCGATGGTCGGCTACCGGTCACCGAGGTATGCCCGATTTGGTTGGGCCGCAGCGCGATTGGACGACTTCGCCAACTTCATACCGGCCCGGTTCACCGCGGCGCTGGTGGTCATGTGCGCTCCGCTCGTCGGGGGATCCCCGACGGGTGCGGTCCGGGCGTGGCGCCGCGACGCGAAACGGCATCCGAGTCCCAACGCCGGGGTGGTCGAGGCGGCGTTCGCAGGCGCGCTCGGGATTCGCGTCGGCGGACCTACCCGCTATCCGGATGGACTCGAGATTCGTCCGACTCTTGGTGATGGGCCGGCGCCGCGGATCGATGATCTGCGCCGCGCGGTCGGGCTGTCACGGGCAGTACAGGCGGCAGCCGCGGTCGTGGCAGTCGCCTGCGTCAGCTTCGCCAGTCACACCAGTACCGCCAGACCTCAATGGATATCTCTCAAAAAGCGATAGCGCATGCGATATCGCTCGTGAGGACACGGGTTGTGACATCCTTTTCGCGTGTCCGCGCCGCCTTCAGGTGTTGTGACGTTTCTGTTCACCGATGTCGAGGGTTCGACCCGTCGGTGGGAGGCGGACGCGGACGGGATGCGGGCGGCGCTGGCCGCGCATGACGAGGTGTTGCGCGGGGCGATCGAGGCGCATGGCGGATTCATGTTCAAGCACACCGGTGACGGGGTGTGCGCCGCATTCGCCTCACCGAAGTCGGCGGTCGACGCTGCGGTGGCTGCACAAGGGCAGCTGGCCCTGCCGGTGCGGATGGGGCTCGCGACCGGCGAAGCCGAGCTGCAGGAGGGTGATTATTTCGGCGCGGTGCTCAACCGCGCGGCGCGGGTGATGGCCGCCGGGCACGGCGGTCAGATCCTGCTGGCCGAGTCGACGGCGGCTCTGCTCAGCGGCATCGATCTGATCTATCTGGGACCGCGCCGGTTGCGCGACCTGCCCGGCGCAATTGGCGTGTACCAGGTGCGAGCACCCGGCCTGCAAAAGGACTTTCCGCCATTGCGCGCACTCGACGCCAGCCCGGGGAACCTGCGGCCTGCGGTCACGAGCTTCGTCGGCCGTGAGGCCGAGGTCGCCGAGGTGGAAGCGGCGGTGCGGGCGCATCGGTTGGTGACGTTGACCGGGGTCGGCGGAGTCGGCAAGACCCGCCTGGCAACGGAAGTCGCGGCGCAGGTGGCCGACGAATTTCTCGACGGCGTCTGGTTTTTCGAGCTGGCCGCGGTGGCCGATCCGTCGGCCGTGCCCGACGCGGTGGCCGCGGTGCTGGGCATCACCCAACAACCGGGCAAGAGTGTGAGCGAGAGCGTGGCGGCCGCGTTGGAGGGCCGAGTGCGGTTGTTGGTCTTCGACAACTGCGAGCACGTCCTCGACGCCGCAGCCGATCTGGCCGAGGCCATCTTCACCCACTCCGCAATAGTCAGAATCCTCGCCACCAGCCGCGAGGGGCTGGGAGTGGCTGACGAGCAAGTGTGGCCGGTGCCGTCGTTGGACGTCGGCGCGGGAACCGACTGTGCCGCGGTCGAATTGCTCGTCCAACGCGCCCGTGCCGTGGCGCCGCGCTTCTCGATGGCCGAGCGTGACGAGGCGGCGGCCGTGGTGGAGATCTGCCGGCGCCTCGACGGGATCCCGTTGGCCATCGAGCTGGCCGCCTCGCGTATGGCGTCGATGACCGCGAGCGAGGTGCGTGACCGTCTGGATCACCGGTTTCGGCTGTTGGTCGGCTCCCGTCGAGGACTGGCGCGCCACCACACACTTCGCCACGCGGTCGGGTGGTCCTACGACCTGCTCCACGACGCCGAAAAGGCGCTGCTCGACCGATGTTCAGTATTCGCGGGCGGCTTCAACCTCGAAAGTGCCTGTGCAGTAGCAGGATCCGACGACGAATTTGCCACCATGGATCTGCTCGACGCGCTGGTGCGCAAGTCGCTCCTTACTGCGGACCGGTCAGCCGGCCGGACGAGGTTCTCGATGCTGGAGACGATCCGGCAGTTCGCCGAGGAGCAACTCGTCGTTCGCGGCGAGGCGACCGAGGCGCGTTATGCGCATGCTCGCCACTTTGCGCTGCGCGAAGCCGACATCATGGCCCTGTGGGACAGCCCCCGCCAGCGGGAGGCGTACGACTGGTTTGCCGCCGAGCTGGCCAATCTGCGCACTGCGTTCCGGTGGGCCGCCGACCAGGGTGATCTCGACGTGGCCGCCGCCATCGCCACATACGCGGGATTCCTTGGCTACCTGGTCGAGAACTATGAACCGATCACCTGGGCCGAAGAGCTGATCGAGCCCGCCCGCGCTGTCGACCACCCTCGGCTTGTGTTCCTGTACGTGATGGCGTCGCTGTGCTGGATCGTGGGACGGATCGAGGAGGCCGTCCAGCACAGCGATGACGGGCAGGTGGCGATGCGCAGTGGCCGCGGCGAGGTTCCGTTCGGCTTCGAGACCCTGCTGGGTAGCGCGTATCTAGCCATAGGCCAGGCCGATCGGTGTGTCGAGTGGTGCCGCGCCCAAACTGCAAGCAGTCGCGACGCACACGCACTCGGCAGGGCATCCCTGGCTATCGCATTGACGCTGGCCGGTCGCGGTGACGAGGCGATGGCCGCCGCGGACGGCCTAGTCGAGACTGCCGAGGCCACCCACAACCCCTATGCGCTCTCCCTTGCGCTGATGGCCTACGCATTCGCCTGCCGCGACGCCTACCCCGACCGCGCTCTCGAAGCGATGCACCGGGGCCTGGTGATCGCTCAAGACAGCGGCAACCGCTTCAACGAAACCCACCTGGCGGCCACTCTGGCCGAACTTGAAGTCGAACGCGACGATCCGTTGGCGGCGCTCGATCACATCACTCTGGCGATCCGCAATTTGCACGATTCGGACAACGTCGTGGTCATGCGTTCGCCCTTGACAAATCTCGCAAT
>DASWBF010000227.1:0-13268 GCA_036390735.1 Mycobacterium sp.
GGCGCGGGAGCTGTCGTGCCGGCGTCAGCACAGCGACTGGGCGCCCATGGTTGGTGATCGTCACCGACACGCCGGTCCGCTCGACCTCTGCCAAGAGCGCGTTGAGCTTGGCCTTAGCCTCCGTGCTGGTGACGGCCTTCATACGTTCCACGTTAACACCCACGGACTATTCAGACTAGTTACGCTAGTCAAGCGGTAGAGATGTGCCTCTCGCGCCGCATTAGTGCGCACGGAGGAGGCCCGCGCGGGCCTGGTCGATCTGGTCGAGCGCGTAGGTCGCCATGGTGGCGTTGGTCATGTGCTCGCTGGCGCGGGCGAATGATTCGTAGACCTCGTCGCCGAGTAATTCGCGCAGGTGGGTGATCGCGCGGTTGA
Source organism: Mycobacterium sp. (assembly GCA_036390735.1). Classification (GTDB taxonomy): domain Bacteria; phylum Actinomycetota; class Actinomycetes; order Mycobacteriales; family Mycobacteriaceae; genus Mycobacterium. Next base: position 376 of record DASWBF010000227.1, read on the forward strand.
TCTCGGGGAAGGCAGTCCGAGAAAGCGGAGTCGCGGCGAACCCACAGATGGTGGCGGCCGGTTCGTGGTGTCCGAGTCGATCGAATATGGCGGCCAGGACTGCCAGTGGGGTCGGCAGGATGGAGAAGCTGCCGGAGTCGTAGAGGTTGCGAATGGCCACGCTCAGGAAGTGAAACGCGTTGGTGGGGTCGGCGTGGGTGGCCGCCAGCCTGGACAGGCCGACCGTCAGGATCGACTCGACCCTTCGGTTACCGCTCTCTTGGGCGATCCTCAGGCCTCGGCGAAGGACGTCATAGGCAAGTTCGGGGTCGGCGTCGCCGCGGGCAAATCCGTAGGCGAAGAGCGCCCAGCTGACTACATGGGGATTATCGGTGGCGTCGGTAGCGATCAGGCCTTCGGAGACAGCCATCGCTTCATCACCGGCGCCGGCGATTGTCAGTGCCAGAGCCAGGCTCGATCGGGCAACGGTGCAAGCGCCGCCAGGACTTCGCGCGACGATGTTGCGGTATACCTCGACGCATCGTTCGAGTTGACCATTGGCGAGGTATGCACCGGCGAGTATGCCTTCGAACTCGCGGCGGACGTCGTCGAATCGCCCACTTTCAATGGCCGCGTGGCCGGCGTCGAGGTAGCCGACGGCGTCGTCGATCCGCCCGGTCACGTGGCACTGGCGATCGCGGCCGCGGTGTCGAGAAGCCTCGCGCTGTCGCGGACTGTCCCACAGCGCAAGCACATCGGCCTCGCGCTCTGCGAAGTGGCGCGCATGCGCGGTGCGCGCAGCCTTGGCCTCACCGGTCGCCGTGAGTTGTTCTTCGCCGAATTGACGGATGGTCTCCAACATCGAGAACCGCCTCTGTTCGGCTGATCGGTCGGCGACAAGTAGTGACTTGCGCACCAGGGCATCGAGGAGATCGAGTGTTTCGAATTCGTCGTCGGAACCTGCCACCGCATGTGCTGCCGGTAGGTCGAACCCACCGGCGAACACCGAACACCTTGACAGCAAGGACTTTTCGGCGTCGCCGAGCAGGTCGGAGGACCACTGCACAGCGTGGCGCAATGTCTGGTGGCGCTAAAGGCCACGGCGCGACCCCACGAGGAGCCGAAACCGATCATCGAGGCGATGCTGCAGTTCCTTGATCGTCATCGACTGCATGCGCGATGCGGCCAACTCGATTGCCAGCGGCATCCCGTCGAGGCGCCGGCAGATCTCGACCACAGCGCCCGCGTCATCATCGAGCGAAATCCCCGGCGCCACAGCCGCCGCCCGTTCGGCGAACAGCATCGCCGCACCCGAACCGATGTCCAGTGACGGCACCGACCAGAGCTGTTCGTCGGCCACCCGCAACCCTTCTCGGCTGGTGGCGAGGACTTGCACGGCCGCCGACTGCGAGAGGATCGCCTCGGTCAACTCAGCGGCCGCCTCGAGGACGTGTTCGCAGTTGTCGAACACGAGCAGCCGCGTGCGGCCCTCCATCGCTGCCGCGACGCTGTCGGCCAGACTCATGTTCGGCTGCTGGGTGATCCCCAGCACGGCCGCCACCGCCTCGGGCACCGCGGCAGGGTCAGCGACCGTGGCCAACTCGATCACCCACACGCCGTCGGGGAAGTTGTCGGCCAACCGGTCGGCAACCTCCAACGCCAACCGCGTCTTACCCACCCCGCCGGCGCCGGTCAACGTCATCAACCGATGAGACTTGAGCGCCTCCTGCACCTCGACGAGTTCATTCACGCGGCCGACGAAGCTCGTGGCGGGCGCCGCAGATTCCCGGGCACCGCGTCGAGTGCCTTCAGGGGCGGAAACTCGCTACGCAGGCCTTCACCTTGAACCTGATATATGTCGACCGGTTTGGCGATATCCCGTAACCGCCGTGGCCCCAGACTAATTAGGTCGATACTAGTGAGCAGGCCCGCGGTGGCGCCGTCGAGCAGGATCTGCCCGCCATGGCCCGCCGCCATCACGCGCGCCGCGCGGTTGAGCACGGCCGAAGTCGTCCCTGCCACGTAACTCGGCCTCGCCGGTGGAAATACCCATCCGCACAGGCAGTTCGAGTTTCAGTTGCGCCATCACCGCGGGGTCAACGGCAGCCCGCGGTGAGGCAAACACTGCGCACACTCCGTCGCCGGTGTGCTTGAACAACCAGCCCTCGTGCGCCTCAATAGCCTCGCGCAACACCCGATCGTGGGTTTCGAGTGCGGGCCTCATGGCATCCGCATCGGCCTCCCACCGCCTCGTCGACCCCTCGATGTCGGTGAACAGGAAAGTGACAACCCCAGACGGCGCAGTTCTAGCCTTCTGAACGCGTTTCATCGGGGCGCCCGCTCGCTCAGTGGAGTACCTCGTCCCCTCGTTTACCTGGCGATGCCATGGTAGGTCGTGAACAGGGGTGGCACGGAGGAATTCGACGGGCTCAACCGTTGCCTCGGCTGAACGCCGACGGGTCGGCGGTCGCCTCGATTTTCGCGACGAGGCCGTTGCGCACGGTCAGGACGAGAACGGCGAACAGCTGCCTATGCGCGAAACCCAGCAGGACCGGCTGCCCGACGGGGGCGCTGACGAGCGTGGCGCCGTGCCCGAGGTAGCGCATCAAGTTGGTGGCCACCGCGTCCGGGCCGTGGTTGACCTGAGGGGGCGGAGCCGGATCGCCCAGAAGCGTCGCCGCACCCCAGACAGTCGGGTCGAGTACCGCGGTCAGCGCCGCCAAATCGCCTGTGGCGCAAGCAGAGATGAATTTCTCGATGACGGCGCGATGTTCGTCGCGGGTCACGTCAGTAGTCGCCGGGCCCGACGCCTCGATCTTGGCCCGGGCGCGACGGGCCAGCTGCCGGCATGTTCCGACCGGCCGCCCAACCGTTTCGGCGATCTCAACGAAGGGCACCTTGAACACATCGTGCAGCACGAACGTGACCCGCTCGCCCGGACTGAGCCGCCGAAGCACCTGCAGCAGGGCATCGCCAACCTGATCATCGAGCGTGACGCGATCCGCCGGGTCGACGATCCCATGCGCTAGCGCTTCCTCCAATATCGTTGTGTCGGTGGCTGATTCATATCTGTGCCGCGCCGAGCGAACCAGGTCGAGGCACAACCGGCCGGCGACGACCGTGAGCCACCCGCGGACGTCGTCGATGCCGTCGACACCCGACAGGCGGGCGAAGGCCTCTTGAGCGACGTCTTCCGCGTCTCCGATATCGCCAAGCATCTGATAGGTCAGGTTGACGACATACGGGTGATGGCGCCGCCACGCCTCTTGCAGCTGCGCGTCCGTCATGCCCATACGACGAAGCAAACCACCAAAAAGTTACGCGCGCGGGCCGTAACTTTCCGGGCCGTCGCTCCGTCCTTGTTTCAGCGCTCGAGAAAGGAGTTCGATCATGCCAATCGTTGTCACCGGAGCAACAGGCAACGTCGGGCGACCGCTGGTCGCGGAGCTGGTCGCCGCAGGTGTCGAGGTGCGGGCGGTGAGCCGCCGTCCGGACACTGCCGCGTTTCCCGGCGAGGTGAAGGTGGTCGATGCCGCGGCAGCAGCGATTCCCGGCGCTTCCGCGGTGTTCCTCAACTCGCGTGCGCTGGGCGACGACATGGAGTCGGTGGTCCGGCTGGCGCAAAGGCACGCGGTCACGAAGCTGGTGGCATTGTCGGCGATCAACGCCGACGACGACTTCTCGCGGCAGCCGTCGCGGTACCGCGGCGACCGCAACAAGGAGATCGAACAGCTCGCCGTCGCTTCGGGGTTGCCGTGGGTCAGTCTGCGGCCGTCGGTGTTCGCCACCAACTTCGCGGGCATGTGGGCGGGTCAGATCCGGGCCGGCGACGTGGTCAACGGACCGTATGCGGCCGCATCCAGCGCACCGATCGTCGAGCGTGACATCGCTGCGGTGGCTGCCCGCGCTTTGCTTTCCGACGAGCTTGTGGGACAGCGGATTCCGCTGACCGGGCCGCAGGCGCTGACCAACACCGAGATGGTCGACATCATCGGGTCGGTCCTACACCGGCCGTTGCGCTACAGCGAAATTCCCGCCGAGCTGGTGCGGCAGCGGTTCATTGCGTTGGGTTTTGGCACCGAGTTCGCGGACGCTTACATCGCGATGCTCGCGACCACGGTCGATCGGCCGGCGCTGGTCACCCACGATCTCCAAAGGATTCTCGGTCGACCCGCCGAGACATTCGGGCAGTGGGTGGCCGACCACGTCAGCCTGTTCACGAATTAGCAAGGGAGAGAGAAGATGTCGAATCCGCAGCCACCGCGCTATCTCAAGCCGATGAACAAGATCATGATGGCGATCCAGAAGCTCGGCATCCCGACTGGGCCCGCGATGGTGCTGACCGTGCCTGGGCGGCGATCGGGACAGCCGCGTAGCACCCCGATGACGCCGTTCACGCATGACGGCAAGCTCTACACCGTCGCCGGATATCCCGGCGCCGACTGGCCGCGGAACGCACGGGCCGCCGGCGAAGGGACGCTCAGCCGAGGCCGAAAGTCGAGGCGCGTCAAGATCGTCGAGTTGTCTGCCGACGAGGCGGGTCCGGTGCTGCGGGAGTTTCCCGGCCAAGTGCCCGTCGGCGTCGGCTTCGCCAAACGCTCAGGGCTGGTGGTCGACGGCACGCCCGACGAATTCGAGGCGCTGGCCGGGCAGCTTGCGGTGTTCCGGTTCGACCCGCTTACGTTCTAAGCGAAGTGTCGGCGCAGCCGTCGGTGGCGATGCCGGAAGAGGATCGGGACTGCTGCGCCGAACACGGCCTCGAACGCCCTCGTGCGGCCTTGCCAGTGCAGCCGGTCGATGACGCGGCAGCCGCCGTCCTGCGGCTCGACGATGCGTTCGTGCGACCACTGCGATTGCGTCAACATCGTCGAACGCTCCAGGAAGCGGCGGCCCGGGTCGACCTCGACGAGGGCAAGGTCGTCGTAGTCCACCGGGACGAGCCCGAGCAGCAACAGCCAGCACCGCCCGATTCGCTGCCGCAGCGGGATCTGGTCGATCGTGGCGCCGCGCAGATGCCGGGGCATCGTCATCCGCATCAGCGGCAGCAGCTCATCGTTGATGCCGGCCGGGGTCACCACGCGCTGCCAGACTGCTTCCGGACTCGCCGCCAGGTCGGACGCGATCTCGAACGAACGCACTGGGCTACTCGGCGGACGGCAGTTCGCGCGGGTTGCCGCGGCCGCGCAACCGAGCGGGGCCGTCCCACTGCCCGATCTCGGGCTGACGCTCGCGTGCGCTCAACCCGTAAGCCTCGTCGGCGGCTGCCCACGCCAACGACTCGCTCTCCTCGGGCCGGGACGACTCGACCCGGCGCGCGTCGTCGCTAGCCGCCGGACCCCGCTGCTGTGAATGCTCTGGCGTCTCCTCGTCGAAGACCGTCACCTTGTGGGTGCGCTTGAACGAGAACGTGATCTCCTCGACCTCTTCGAAGACCTGCCGCGCGGTGCGCAGCGGGTGGGTCGTGGTGTCGATCGCGCGGGCGACGATCGGGGGCACGAGCGGGCGGATCCAGCGGGCCGCGGTCTTGGTGACGTTCGGGATCGTCGGACGCGCGGGCGTGCGTTCGTCCTCCACGCGCGCGGGCAGGTTATCTGCGGCGGGCAGCGCGCCTCGGCTCGCGGCTTCCGCCTCGGCGGCGATCGGCAGGTACATGTCTTCCTCCCCGGGTTCGGTGGGGGTACTCCCCCGCATGCGGGAGGTGCCCCCACCCACTTGCGGGGGAGGGCGCTGCAGCGTGGCCTGCACCGGAGCATCGTCGAGCGCCTCGACGACGCGACGTCGGTGCAACTCTCGGTCGATTTCGTGCTGTGCCTCGACCGCGAGCCGGGCACTGGCGAGCTGCTGCTCGGCCCAGATGGTCTCGATGGCGGCGCGCACCTCGGCGCGCTTGACGGCGATCGCGGTGTCCGCGTTGAGTTCGGCGCGATCGCGCTGGGCGCGCGCGGCCGCGCCGCGGTCGTGGCTGGTCTCGCCCCGCAGCAGCTTCAGGATCAACGGCAGCAGGCTCAGCAGCGCGAAGAACGCGACCGTGACCGCCCACACCACCAGCGCGCCCGCGCCGGCCAGCGTGACCGCGTGCATCGCGACCCAGCGCGCGCCGAGGCCACGGTCCGCAGCCGCGACCGCTGCCTCACGGGACTGCGTCACACCCTGTTCGGCGCCGGCGATCTGCGCGTTCAGTGCGGGCGTCTGCTGGTCCCGCACGGCGACGGCGTTGTCCAGTTCGCGCTGGGTGTCCCGGAGAATCTGGTTGGCCGATCGGGTTTCGGGCCCGGAGCCGGGAACTCCGGTGATGCGGGTCTGCGGGCAGCCAGGTGTCGGGTTGAACTCGCAGCGGGCGACGACGAGCGCCTGGTCGCGGTGGGCGCGGGCCTGCTCCACCGCGGTGTCGAGCGCGGTGCGGGTGTCGCGCATCCGGCCGAGGTTCGCCTCGGCCTGCGCGACGGCGGGTGTGGCGCTGGCCGAACGGGCGGCGTCTTCGTCGATGCGGCGGTCGATCGACCCGGAGAACAGCACCACCGCGGCGAGTTCGCCGACGACGAGGCCGACGAGGGCGGCGACTGCACCCCGCCCTGCGACGGCCCACCCGCGCGTCGGGCCGCTGGCTGCGGCGCGGCTGACCGCGCCGACGAGCAGCCCGAACAGCAGCGTCAACGGCAGGATCGCCCACACCGGCCACTGCGTGGACTCGGCGACGGCGACCGTGGCGACCAGCCAGGTCAGCGCGGCGCCGACCAGCACCACCACGCCGGCGATCGCGGCGGTGGAGCGCTCGTGACGCTCGCCGAGTTCGCGCCAGTGCCCGCCGCCGAGCCAGGTCAGCACCGCCTCGGCGCGGCCCGAGTTCGGTTCAGAATTCTTCTGCGCGCACATGGGGACGACAAACACCTCCAGTTCCCCAGGGTGACAGGGCGATACCCGACACACCGAATCCAACAGGCGGACTGTGGCGCGGTTCACACGGATTTTTCGCACGCCCGGCCGCGACCTGCATCGACGCCCGTCAACTACAGTGCTGCGCATGCAGATCCGCGAGCACGTCTCCACCAAGCCGGCCGTCATCTTGCACCCCACGGGCACCGTGGTGACGTTCGCGGAGCTGGAGGCGCGCGCCAACCGGCTGTCGCACCACTTTCGCAGGGCCGGGCTGCGCGAGGGTGACACCGTCGCGGCGGTCTTGGAGAACAACGAGCACGTGCACGCGGTGATGTGGGCGGCGCGCCGCTGCGGCCTGTACTACGCGCTGATCAACACGCACCTGACCGCGGCGGAGGCGGCCTACATCGTCGAGAACAGCGGCGCGAAGGCGGTCATCGGGTCACGCGCCACGCGACCCATCTGCGAGGGCCTCGCCTCGCTGACTGAGCTGCCCGAGCTGTTGCTCATCGCCGACGGAGCCGCTGGGTCGGCGACATCCGCCTCCCGCGATCTCGATGGCTGGCAGCGCTATCCGGAGTGTGTCGCCGACGAGCCGGATACCCCGATCGACGACGAGCGCGAGGGCGACCTTCTGCAGTACTCGTCGGGAACCACGGGGCGGCCCAAGGGAATTCGTCGACCACTGCCGCACGTCACCCCGGCGGAAGCGCCCAATTTGCTGAGTGTCCTGCTGATGGCGATAGGCATGACGCCCGAAGCGGTGTATCTGAGCCCCGCGCCGCTGTATCACACCGCGCCGTGCGTGTGGTCGACGTCCGCGCTGGCGATGGGTGCGACCGTGGTCGTGATGGAGAAGTTCGATCCGGAGCAGACGCTGGAGGCGATTCAGCGCTACCGCGTCACACACGGCCAGTTCGTCCCGGCGATGTTCGTTCGCATGCTGAAACTGCCTGAGGCGGTGCGGAATTCGTACGACGTGTCAAGCTTGAAGCGCGTGGTGCACGCGGCCGCGCCGTGCCCGGTGGAGATCAAGCAGCAGATGATCGACTGGTGGGGGCCGATCGTCGACGAGTACTACTCGTCCTCGGAGGGGGCCGGCATCACGTTCATCACGGCCGACGACTGGACGCGACGCCCCGGGTCGGTAGGCAAGCCGCTGCTCGGGGTCGCGCACATCCTCGACGAGAACGGCGATGACCTGCCCGCGGGACAAGCCGGGCAGGTCTACTTCGACATCGGCGAGGTCGCGTTCGAGTACCACCGCGACCCGGAGAAGACCGCGGCGTCGCGGAGCAGGCACGGCTGGGTGACCGTCGGCGACGTCGGCTATCTCGACGACGACGGGTACCTGTATCTCACCGACCGCCGCCACCACGTGATCATCTCCGGCGGGGTGAACATTTACCCGCAGGAGGCCGAGAACCTGCTCGTGACGCACCCGAAGGTGCTCGACGCGGCGGTGTTCGGCATCCCCGACGACGAGATGGGCCAGTCGGTCAAGGGCGTCGTGCAGACCGTCGACCCCGCCGACGCGACCGAGGAGTTCGCCGACGAGCTGCTGGGCTGGCTGCGAGAACGCTTGGCGCACTACAAATGTCCACGCTCGATCTCGTTCGAGGCTCAGTTGCCGCGCACCGACACTGGCAAGCTGTACAAGCAGGAACTGGTCGCGAAATACTCGGCGGCACGCCAATGAGCGGCGGACCGTATTTCGACGAACTGCATGTGGGCCAGGTGTTCGACTCCGCGCCGTCGATGACGCTGACCCAAGGTGTCGCCGCCGCGCACCAGGCCATCCTGGGTGACCGGCTGCGGTTGCCGCTCGACGCTCATCTTTCGTACGCGGTTACGGAAGCGACAGCGGCGCTGGCACATCCTGGTCTGGTATGCGATGTCGCGATCGGGCAGTCGACGCTGGTCACCCATCACGTCAAGGCAAACCTGTTCTACCGCGGGCTGGTGTTCCACCGCTTCCCGGTGATCGGCGACAGTCTGTTCACCCGTACGGAAGTGGTTGGGCTGAGGCAGAATTCGCCGAAACCGGGCCGCGCACCCACCGGTATGGCCGCATTGCGGATGACGACGATCGACCAACTCGGCCAGTTGGTCCTCGACTTCTACCGCTGCGCGATGCTGCCTCTGAGCCCGGACGCCGACCCGAACCGGGAGCCCCCCGCCGACGACCTGTCGGCGATCGGCGGGGAACCGGTGACGCTGACGAAAGCCGTCGAGGAATGGGACGCCGACGCGTTCCGGGCACGGGTTCCAGGGCCGCATTTCGACCCCGGGTTGACTGGCTCGGTGCTGCACAGCAGCGCCGACGTGGTCTCCAGCGCGCCCGAGCTGGCCCGGCTGACCTTGAATGTCGCTGCGATACACCATGATTCACGTGCCAGCGGCCGCCGGCTGGTGTACGGGGGCCACACCATCGGGTTGGCGCTGGCCCAGGCCAGCCGGGTGCTGCCCAACCTGGTCACCGTGCTGGGGTGGGAGTCCTGCGACCACACCGGACCGGTGCATGAGGGAGACACACTGGTGAGCGAACTGCACGTCGAGGCGGCCGAACCGCTACCTCACGGGGGCGGCATCCTGCGGCTGCGCTCGCTCGTCAGCGCGGTCGGCGAGGACGAGCGCCCGGTGCTCGACTGGCGGTTTACGGTGCTGCAGTTCTGAGCGCCCCGCGCAGTGCCTGGCACTGGCTGTCGAAGTACGCACGCGCGACGGACGTGCGGGCAGCGATGCGGTCAAAGCCGTGGAATCCGCCCGGCACCACCTCGAGATGGCATGGCAGGCCCGCATCTTTCAGACGTTCCGCATAGGCGATGTCTTCGTCGCAGAACAGGTCGGCGGTTCCGACGCCGATCCATGCCGGCGGCAGCCCGGCCACGTCGGTACGGCGCGCCGGGACAGCGATGTCGGGGTCGGCGCCGCCGAGATACGACTTCCACCCGAACCGGTTACTGCGCTCATTCCACAATCGATAACTCGACGCGGCACCGGGTTTCGCGACGGTTCGGTCATCCAGCATCGGATAACTCAAAAGCTGCAGGGCAGGGGTGAACTCACCCCGGTCGCGCGCCAGAAGTGCCAGCGCGGCGGCAAGGCCACCACCGGCACTTTCGCCGGCGATCGCGATCCGCGCCGGCTCGACAGAAGGCAGCGATGACAGCCATTCCAGTGCCGCATAGCAGTCTTCGAGTGCCGCCGGATACGCGTGCTCCGGCGCGACGCGATATTCCGGTGCTGCGACGACGATTCCGAGCGTCCGGCTGAACCGTTGACATAACTCGTCGTCGTATCGCAGATTTCCGAACAGGTATCCGCCACCGTGAATCCACAACATCGCGGGGGCGGGACCGTTCTGGTGCGGCGGCGTGTGCAGCCTTACCCGCCGGCCGGACGTCAGCGTCAGCACCTCGACGCCCTTCCTGCCGCCGATCGGCAGCGACTCCAGCGCACGGATCACCCACAACGTTCGGGGCGTCACCGACGTTGGCGGTAGAAACCGTGCCAGCATCCGAAGGTCTGGATGAATGCCGTTGTCACGCGGCATATATCGTCTGTCCCTCTTTGAGGGTCTCGACCACCTTGATGTCCTTGATCGTCATCGGATCGACGGTGAGTGGGTTGGCGTCGAGGATCACCAGATCGGCGAGCTTGCCCACCTCGATGGAGCCCTTGCTGTCTTCCTCGAAGTACTGGTACGCGGCGTTGATCGTGACGGCCTTGAGCGCCTCCAGCGGCGTGGCCCGCTGGTCCTCGCCGATCACCTCGCCACCGCGCGACACTCGGTTCACCGCCGTCCACATCAGAAACAGCTGATCGATCGGTGTGACGTTGAAGTCGGTGTGGTTGGTCGGCCGAAGGCCGAGCTCGATGGCCGCCCGCATCGGGCTCAGGAAGTCGGCCTGCTCGCGGCCGCGCAGCCGGATGTGCGCGTCGGCGAAGTAGTACGCATGTGAGGTGAAGAACGATGGGATCACCCGCTGAGCGAGATAGCGCTGCAACTGATCTCGGCGCACGAACTGTGAATGGATCGCGGTGGTCCGGCGGTCGGCGCCAGGCTTGTCCCCCGCCGATGCAGCTTCGTGCGCGCCCAGCAGCATGTCGATCGCCGCGTCGCCGTTGGCGTGGATGAGCAGTTGAAGGCCGAGGTCGTAGACGTGCTTGAACCATCCGGTCACCGTGTCTTGCGGGAATGGCTGCTCGCCGCGCCAATTGTGTTGTCCCTCAGGACCATCGGCCAAGTACGGCGTCGTGAAATATGCGGTGCGGCCCTGCGGCGACCCGTCGAGCGTGATCTTCACGCCGCCCAGCTTCACCCGGTTGCGGTACTTGCCGAACGTCGACGGCGGATACTTTTGCAGCACCGCGTCCACATCGAAGATGAACGGATAGGCGACGATGTCGATCAGCGTGGCGCCGCCGTCGGCAGCGCGGTACAGCAGGTCGATGTCGGCCTGGTGGGACAGGCCTTCCTGGGCGGTGGTGATGCCGGCCGCCGCGTACAGCGCCTGCCCCGCCTTGCTCCACGCGATCTCCTGGTCCGGCGTCGGCTTGGGCAGCGACGCGAACACCGGCAGGAACGCGGTCTCCATCAACAGCCCGTCGGGCTCGTGGCCGCCGGGCTTGCGCACGATCACCCCGCCGGGCGGCGTCGGGGTGTCCGCCGTGATGCCCCACTTGCGCAAGGCGGCGGAGTTCAGCACCCCGCCATGCAGCGAAACATGTTGCACGATAACGGGATTGTCCGGAAAGTCGACGTCGAGGTCCTCGGCATGCAGGGTACGTCCCCCGGGCATCAACGTATCGTCGTAGCCGTAGCCCATGATCACTTCGCCAGGCGGAATTCGCTTGGTGTCACGAAAGTTTCGCAGTGCGGTGATAATCGCGGCCACGTCGGTGCCCGGGCCGGCCGGCGGGGCGTAGACGTTGACCTGGTTGGCCACCATCAGCGAGTTGATGTAGTGGCTGTGCGGGTCGATGAACGCGGGCAGCAGCGTGTTGCCGTCCAAGTCGACGACGCGCGTCCCGGCGCCGCGATGTTGGGCTATCACCTGGTCGCGGGCCCCTACCACGGCGATCCGGCCGTTGGTGACAGCCACGGCCTCGGCCGTGGGGTGCGCGTCGTCAACAGTGACGACGTCGCCCGAGAAGATCACGTCAGCGTCCACGATTGGACGCTAACCTGCGCCCCGGATTTCCGTTTCCAAATAACGGCACAGGAGTACGGTGTCCGAATGGATTCCCGACATCCGGGGCAGCGCAAGCCGAATTTGCAGTCCCGGGCAATGTGGTTCGTCCGTGCGCGTCCCGCCGACTATCTCCTGGCCATGAGCGAGATCTCTGGATCGTTGCCGCTGGTCGGCAAGTATTTCCAGCCGTTCGGTGGGATCACCGCGATGGGCGTGTGGGGATACCGGCACGCACCGGACTTCGTCGCGTCGGCGATCCGCAGCCGCAACCGCGCCGGCGCCGAGCAGCGCCGCCAGCACCGGATGATGACCCACGACGTCGCGTCCGACGCGCTGAAAGACTTCGTGCCACCCGAGCGTCAGAAAGTCGAGTGGCCGGCTCCGGATCGGCTGGCGCCGGTGCTGAAGGGTGTGGGGCAGCGGCGCCGCTACCTGCACCGCGGCGCCGTCCGCTACGGCGACGCGCCGAGCCAGGTGCTCGACGTGTGGCGACGGCCGGACCTGCAGGGGCCCGCGCCCGTGCTGGTGTTCGTGCCGGGCGGCGCCTGGGTGGTGGGCAGCCGGATCCTGCAGGGCTACACGCTGCTGAGCCACCTCGCCGAGCAGGGCTGGGTGTGCCTGTCGATCGACTACCGGGTGTCGCCGCACCACCGCTGGCCGCGGCACGTCACCGACGTCAAGGCGGCGGTCGCGTGGGCGCGCGCTAACGTCGACCGGTTCGGCGGCGACCGCGAATTCGTTGCGATCGCAGGCTGTTCGGCCGGCGGTCACCTCGCGGCGCTGACCGGCCTGACGCACGACGACACCGACTTCCACGTCGATCTCGCCGACGACGCCGAC
>DASWBF010000228.1:0-3702 GCA_036390735.1 Mycobacterium sp.
AGCGGCGGGCTAGCGGGGGCTTTTGCGTTCCCCCGCAAGCGGGAGGTGCCCCAGCTCGCGGGGAGAAGAAGATCAGCGCTTTCGCGCCGTGACGAGCAGGTGCTCCCATTCCATGGTCGTCGACCCCGCCAAGTGCCGGTCACCCAGTTCGGCCAGTTCCGCGTCCAGCGCGGCGACGCGCTCGGCGTCATCCGAGATGCTGCGGTAGGCTGTGATCGTCGGCCCGTAATTGGCCTTGAAGTAGTCGCGGAACGCGGCGCCGGTCGCGAAATGGTCGACGGTTAGCGTGCCGCGATGGGTGCTGAATTCCTCCACGCGTTCCCCGAGCAGCGCCCGCACACGGTCCTCGCTGCCCCACAAAGGCGGCGGCTGCACACCCGGCGGTGGCGCGGGAACGTACGGCTTCATCGTCGCGAACATCTGCCCGATGAAGCCTTCCGGCGTCCAGCTGATCACTCCGATCCGACCGCCCGGCTGGAGCACGCGGACGAGTTCGTCGGCGGCCAGCTGATGGTGCGGCGCGAACATCACACCGATGCTTGACACCACCGCGTCGAACTCGTTGTCCCCGAACGGCAAATCCTCGGCGTTGGCCTCCCGCCACTCCAATGCGACGCCGCGCTCGGCGGCGATCGCCTGCCCCCGGGTCAGCAGCTCGGGCGTCAGGTCACTGGCGACGACGGTCGCTCCGGTCTGCGCGGCCGGGATCGCGACGCTGCCCGTTCCTGCGGCGACATCGAGAACCCGGTCGCCGGGCCCGATACCCGTGGCCTCGATCAGTATCGGGCCGAGCGGGGCCACCAAGTCGGTGACGACGGCCGGATAGTCACCGGATGCCCACATCGCCCGGTGCTTCGCCGCCAGCGCAGGGTCGGTGCTCATGTTACCTTGGTCCCTCACAGGCCAGGCGTGGGAGGCAGAACGGCGTGACGACGCCCGACGACCCGGTCGCCGTGCTGCACCGCTGGGCTTGCGCCGGGGCGCTGTGGCGGGTGATCGGCCGCCACGACGCCGGGGTGACGGTTCGGCTGTATCGGTGCGACGGCGGCGAGGAGGTCGACCGCATCAGCTCGACGGACCCACGGTTGCTGCACTACCTGGCGGGCCGCACCAGCAGCGAGGAGTAGCCCGTCACATCAACCCGGCGGTGCGCGCGAGGTTGAGTATCCCGCTGCGGCTGAGAGACGATGTCCTCCAGCCGGCTCAGCGGCAGGTCCATGTGCCACTCGGGCAGCAGCCCGTACAGCAACACGCAACTGGGTATCGACGACGAAAGATTCACAATTTATGAAGGCAACGGTTACCCCCGAAGCCGAAAACGCCATCACCGACGTCGCCCAGCGCCACGGGCTCTCCCGCGAGGCGGTGCTGGCCATGCTGTATGCCATCCACGTCGGTGGCGGCACCATGGCTCAGTTCTCGATCTCCGAGCTCGGCGGGTCCGGGCAATGGATGCAGGGCGGGATGACGATGGTCGGCGGCAACATGTTCGACAACGCGCTCAGGGCGCGCGTCGATGCGCTGTGCACCGAGTTGGCCCAACTGCTTGCCACCACCTCGGTGTTTCCCCCCTCGGCCAACTGGTGGCCGGCTAACCTCGGCGTTCCGAGCGCGGCGGGCGGCCAGAACACCGCGCGTTACGCCATCTTTCCGAGTACTCGGCGGCTGGCGATCCAGATCAACGGGGTCACAAAGGTTTTTGACACCGGCGAACACCGTATCGGTGGCGTGCAGCAACAGCAGCAGGGCGGCGGATACGGCTCCGTGACCTTTACCAGCCAGTTCGGCACCTTCGACGTATCGAGCCTGCCTGAGGTAGGTACGCAGCGGGCGGCCGAAACTCCTGGCGCGGCACGGGCCCCGCAGTACCAGTCGCAGTACCAGTCCGACCCGGCACAGGCGCAGTACCAGTCCGACCCGGCACCGCAATTCGCACCTCAGACGCAGACACCCGAGCCTGCTTCCGGCGCGTCCGGGGATCCCGCGGCCATCGTCGCGGCCATCGAGTCGTTGGCCGGACTGCATCAGCGTGGCATCCTCTCCGACGAGGAGTTCGCCGCGAAGAAGGCCGAACTGCTCGGCCAGCTCTGAGGCGCTACCGCATCCGCGCAGACCGTAAGTGGGCGATAATCCGGGGGTTGACAACTTTCTCTACAGGGGTCTCCTTATCAGCGGAGCGAATCCGGTCCGTGAGGGAGCGCGGAAGTTGCGCCACGTCCGGCGGGCAGCACCTCGACGACCAGGTCGATCAGGCGCTGTGCCTCACCCTCGTTACCAATACCACGCTCACGAATCTGTTCGACCCAGGTACCAAGAGGCCATCACGCAGGAGTTACCGCTACCTTCGGCCCTATACAGCGACCGTGAGGACATGGCCGTGACCACCGCGGATCCGCGGAGTGGCGATGACACCTTTGATCTCATTGACAACGCCGTCGCCGCACTCGCTGACCGCCGTGGTGTCTGGCTTGGCCACGACCTGCACGCCATCGCGCTGATCGCGAGCCTCGTTGAGCAAGCCGAAAGATGGTTGCCCCAGCTGGTCCACGACGCCCGGGCCAACGGGTACGACTGGACCGAGATCGCCCGAGCGGTCGGCACCAACCCCAACGAGGCCCGCCTACGATTCGACCCGAATCCCCAATCGCCGACAGGCTCGGTTTCGACGTCGAAGGAGCAGGTGCCGTAGAAGTTGATCTGGTCGTGCTGGGCGGGGTCAGGTGCGCCGCGGCGCGTCGAGCGCATCGCTGAGGTAGGTCGTAGTCCACAGCACCGCGGCGTCGCCCATGGTCGTCACACCCCCCCTCGTCGCGATGTCGAAGCGGATCAGCTGCGTGTAAGGCCGTATTCACGGACGAGTGAACGGTTCGTCTCACGTAAGACCTCAACGTCGTCATGCAGCGAGGTGATCGTTCGGTCTTTCGCCATCGCGGCGAGTTCGACCTCTGCTAGGCGCTTCCGAAGTTCGATGACGACGGGATGTTGGTCGATCAGGGCAGCGCCAATCGATGGTCCTTGTGCTCCGAGCCGGCGTTCCAAGACCCGTACTTGCTGCTGCAGTTCTCGGTTGCGGTGCTTCGCCGCCGCGAGTTCGGCTAGCAGGCTCTCGCGGGTGACGCGGTCTTGCGGGCGGAGATGCTGGTCGGGCCGGTGGCCGCCGGCGGCCTGGTCGATCAGCGATGCGAGGTCTTTGTGGCGTTGAAGGAGGTTCCGGTGCACACCGGCGCGGCTGATGACAGCCCGGCGGCTGATAGGGCGCTCCTCGCGCCGTAGGTCCCCGATCGCTTTGCTGCGCCGGCGCCGCCCCCGCCTCGGCGACAAGTGGCACCTCGACGAGGTGTTCGTGAAGATCAACGGCATCACCGGTTACCTGTGGCGTGGCATCGACCAGCACGGCAACGTCTTGGACGTTTTGGTGCAGTCGCGGCGAAACGCCAAAGCAGCCAAGCGGTTCTTCCGTAACGTGCCGGGCCGGCCAGCATCCGCGCCCAGGCGGTCACGGTGTGGCGGCGCGCCCACGGCGGTGCGTGCGGATCGGCGCGCCACGCTGCGGCCAGCCGGCAACCCCCGGGGTCTGGGCCGGCGCGGCGTGG
This sequence comes from Mycobacterium sp., assembly GCA_036390735.1. Lineage (GTDB taxonomy): Bacteria > Actinomycetota > Actinomycetes > Mycobacteriales > Mycobacteriaceae > Mycobacterium. Next base: position 3,594 of record DASWBF010000228.1, read on the forward strand.
TGTGCCGCGCTCACCGACGCCGGCACGGCGGCGGCTGCGGGTAGTAACCCATTTTTTAACGGGAGATTTTTCCCTTACGGGAGACCCTTCGGGATGGGGTGACAGCGCT
>DASWBF010000229.1:0-2087 GCA_036390735.1 Mycobacterium sp.
GATTCCTGGCGACCGCGCCGTTGCCGCCGTGGCGCGACGTGCGTAACGCAATCGAACACGGGCCGATTCCGCTGCAGGGCAAGTCGTATGTCGGCGGCGGACGCGACGACCCGAAGGCGCGGGACGAGGCCTGCCTGACGCTGACGGTGTGGTCACCCGACACGGCGGCGTCGCTGCCGGTGATGGTGTGGATCCCCGGCGGCGCGTTCGTGTTCGGCGCCGGACAGTTCCAGCTCTACAACGGCGCGCGGCTGGCCGCCAACGGCGACGTGGTCGTCGTCAACGTCACCTATCGGATCGGGGTGTTCGGCGGCCTGGAGCTGTCCAGTCTCGGCGACGGCTTCGACGACAACCTCGCGCTGCGCGACCAGATCGCCGCACTGCAGTGGGTGCGTGACAACGTCTCCGCGTTCGGCGGCGACCCGCGCCGCGTGACGGTGTTCGGCGACTCCGCCGGTGCGACGTCGGTGCTGGCGCTGCTGGCCAGCCCGGCCGCCGACGGCCTGTTCGGCCGCGCGATCGCGCAGAGCCCCGCGCTGCCGCTGATCGCCGACCGCGAGCTGCGGGCCCGTCGCGCCGAGGAGTTCGTCCGCGAACTCGACGTCGGCGTCGCCGACATCAAGGGCCTGCCTCAGCGGCAGTTGCGCCTCGCCGCCAGCCGGCTTCAGGAGCGCAGCGCGGCATCCACGCCCACGCTCGCGTACGGGCTCACCCACGGCGTCGACCTGCTGCCGCGGCATCCGACCGACGCCGCCCGGGCCGCAGAGATCACCCGGCTGCCGCTGATCGTCGGCACCAACAGCCACGAGGCGACGATGTTCGCCTGGTCGAAGCCGCCGATGCTGCCCACGACGCCCGCCCTCGTCGACGACTACTTCCGCAGGGTGGCGCCGGACGCCAAAGACCACGTGCTCGCCGCCTACCCCGGCTATCCGCGGCGCCGGGCCGCGATCGAGGTGGCGTCCGACGTGATGTTCGGGGCGCCGGCCTGGGCGTTCGCGGACGCGTACAGCGCCGTCGCGCCGACGTACGCGTACCGCTTCGACCACGTGGGGGCGAGCCTGCGGGCGTTGAGGCTCGGCGCCACGCACGGCAGCGAGATCGTGCACGTGCACCACACCTACGACTCGTATCTGGGCCGGCTGATCCATCCGCTCGGCCGGCGGATCCAGCCCGCGGTGGGTCGGCGCATGCAACGGGCGTGGTTGGACTTCGCGGCCGGAGCCGCTCGGCCGGCGACATCAGATTCAGCGGCACCCAGCGACGACTGGCCCCGCTACGAGCTGCCGCGGCGGGCAACGCGGGTGATCAAGTCGACCCGCGACGTCGTCGTCGACGACCCGGACCGGCTCCGCCGCGAAGCGTGGGCAAACCTGCACTGACCCTTCTTGCCTCCAGACCCACGGGCATCACCGCTGCGCTGTCACCCCCTGAGAGGCGCATCCCCCACGCATCGAACGCCCGACTCCCAATAGCCGTTACCTAAGTAGAGACACCCTTAGCGAGGAGGCCGAACCGCGATGAGTCCGATATTGGTTGGCATGTTGTCAGTAGGCATGCCTTTGACGGCTCTCGCTCTCCACGACCTCCAGCAGTCGCTCGAACGCAGGGCGCAGAGCCGGCACGCCGACGACTAGGCGCTCCTGTTGCAAGTGTTGGTGGTGTGGCCGGTCCCGCAACAAGGGCGGGTCCGGAAGTCGCAAGACGGCGTAAAATACCTTGCGTCACACCCGAATGCGTCCCGTCCGAGGGTATCGCCGCAAGGCGGCCACCTTTCCAAGTCGGGCACTTCGGACAACGTGGTCCAAGAGATTGGGGAGTGTGATGATGGTGACCCTCAAAATGCCGGCACGGCTGGTCTTCGCTGGTGGAATCGCAGTCGCGATCACCGTCAGCCCGGTGGTCGCAGCCTTGGCTGGTCCAGCTATCTCGCCCCCGGTCAGCGCCGTGGCCGACCCTGGGCAGAGCTGCATCATCAAGCAATCCAACGGATCTGCGTATCTCGACTGCGGGCCTAGCATGAGAACCGGTCGAACATCGGCTCCGTCGAACGTGGGCGCGCCCAGTGAATCAGCGCTGACCGCCAA